>JAKQPY010000070.1:0-1022 GCA_029564465.1 Bacteroidota bacterium
AAATAACGATCAGAAGCTCGCAGCAGAGGCAGGACTGCGAAAATCCATTGAAAAAGAACAGGAAAAATTGACAAAAACACGCGCGCAGTTTGGTAAAAGCGTATTGAGCGATACATCATCGATGCTGCAAGATTTGCAAACAGTTTTCAAGAATGCTGGACATGAAAGTTACGCTCTCGCTGTTGCAATGAAAGCAGTAGCAGCAGCGGAAGCGTTAATAAATTCATACCTTGCCTATACTCGTGCACTTGCAGAGATTCCACCTCCAATGAATCATGTAGCAGCAGCAGTTGCATTTGCTGCAGGTATTGCGAGGCAATTGGCGATATTAACAACACCAATTCCGAAGTCTCAGACTGGATTGACGGAATACACCGTCCCGGACACAAGAACGAACCGGCATGACAATGCCGCCGTAATGGCTTCGCCGGGAGAACATGTGACGGTTGAGCCACGTGGAGTCAACGCAGAGCGAACAACATATGTGAATATTGTCATTGACGAAGAACCTATTTTTAAAATTATGCAGAGGGGAATTGATACCGGCCGCATAACGATAAGCGACCGAAATATAGGTGCTGGGGTTTTCGCATGAAGATTTTGATAAACGACAAAATGTATTTTGCGCTTAATGTGCCTAACGAAATTAAATCGCCGGCGCTGAGTGACATATACGAAGATAGCAATACATTCACTGTCAATTTTTTGACTAATGAAAAAATAAATTGCGTCGGCATTGGCAACACAGATGCTACAATGGTAACGATAGAAAATAGTGACGGAGATATACGAACAATAGCAATTACGCAAGTTGCGCCGTACCAGAACGGATTGTATTTAATCAATACACTGTACCCCGGTGATACTGAATACGGCGGAAGCTTGAAAATTTCGCACAATGGGACTTACATCGGACGTGTTGGCATTGGTGAGTACAGAATTCTTGGGACAGGAATTACTAAAGAAATAGGATTTTATACAACGACGGAATCACGGAAAACGTTGCAAGGACAAATAATCCC
>JAKQPY010000076.1:0-2752 GCA_029564465.1 Bacteroidota bacterium
CCATCTGCTCAGATTTTTAGAAAATCCTGATAAAGATTGGCAAAAAGAGCATGTTGAATTGCACCAACTTTCACTGTTTTAGGGGGGCTTACTTTTTAATTATTAGGATTTTGTGAAATATATTAATTGATTTTCAATAACTTAGCAAAAATTAAAAATTATTCCATATTTTTATCGGACAATAGTGATTTAAAATATGAATTTGAGTATGTTAACCAAAATAAGACAAACACCAGCAGGCAATCGAGTAGACTGCCCCGCCAGTATGATTCGACAAGCTCATCAACCACCATTGCGCTCTTTATTCACTCCATTATTAAAACTCGTAGCTCGCAGGCATAGCCCGATAGCCAACCACCTATGGGACAAGAACCAAACGAAAACCGAAGTCGAAGTAGCGGTTGACGGGACTGAAGTAGTAGCGAAGCGAAACACGGCAGAACCTGGCATTGATGCTCCAGCCGCCGCCACGCAAAACACGGTGCGAGCCAGTGTAATCAAAAGATACTGCTGCTCCTGGGTAAGATTTATACCAATCGCTGCACCACTCCCAAACATTGCCACTCATGTCGTAAATGCCTAACTCGTTTGGCGAAACACCGGTTCCTACGGGGTGGCTTTTGCTCCCGCTGTTATCATTGTACCATGCAACCGAGCCAATATTGTTGCTGCCACTGTATTTATAGCTGTTGCTGCTATTGCCGCCGCGAGCTGCAAATTCCCATTCTGCTTCGGTGGGTAAACGATAATGCTTGCCTGTTGTTTGATTCAGTTTTGTTATAAACTTCTGAATATCGTTCCACGATACATTATTTACAGGGTAATTATCGCCAATACCATAGCTGGTTGAACTTGGGTTGCTACCCATCACTGCTTTCCATTGCCCTTGGGTTACTTCGTATTTACCCATATAAAAACTGCTTACCGTTACGCTATGCGCAGGTTTCTCATCATCGAAACAATAACCGCTTTGCTCACTGGTGCAACCCATCATAAAAGAGCCACCCGATACGTAAACAATTGGTATGTTTATGGTGCTACCCTGATTTTGTGTTTGTTGTGTTTGTTGTGTTTGTTGTGTTTCTTTTTGCTTTGTTGTAAAACTTATCTCGTCACTATAAGCGATGCCTGCTTCGTTGGAGGCGTATGCTCTTGCGTAGTATTTTGTATTGCTTTGCAAACTGCTTAAGCTTGCAGTAAAACCGCCTGTGCCACTGCCCGAGGCTAGCTTATTGCTGCTTGTAGTTGGATTTGAGCTTGTGCTGTAAACTATGCCTCGCTCGCTAACATTGCCACCGCCTGAATTTGTTACATTGACGGTAATACTTGCTGAGGTTTCGGTAATATTAGTGGTGGTGCCGGTACTCAGGGTGGCAAGGCTTACCTGAGGTGCTACCGGTTCTTCGACTAAGGGTACTTCGGACACTTCGAGTGTCTCTGTGTCCGATGCTTTCCAGGGTTGCCAGATAAGTAATGTCAAAAACAGAACTACACCCGCAGCAACCGAAATCAGAATAACTTTTTTCTTAGTTTTCGGCTTTGTTGGGGCAGATTTCTCTTGCGGTTTTGCAGTAATTTTTGGTGTAGTAGATGTAGCTTCAAATATGGTTTTTTCATTACCATCAGGATTTTCCGTGGTGCATTGGGGTTGTTGCTCGGGTACGGCTCCGGTTTTAATTTCAGGTATCAGTGCCAGTTGGGGTTGTTGAACTTCTGTTCCTTGCTCCGTTACACCAGATACTCCCAGCAGGGCTGACTTCAGTTCTTTGCACGATTGAAATCGATTTTCGGGCTTTTTGGCTGTGCATTTCTCTATGATGCTGCGGAATGGCTCTGCAAGGGTCTGGATGCCTTCTATCGGCTCGTAAACAATTCGCCGCTGTATTTCGAACCGCGAAAGGCTTTCTATATCATACGGAGCTTTTCCCGTTATACAATGATACAAGCTTACGCCAATTGAATATATATCGCTCCTCAAATCAAGGTGCTTTGCATCCAATACCTGCTCGGGACTCATATAGATTACCGTACCCATTTGCGTGCCGGTGGCTGTATAGTCCGATTTATTCTCGCTATCCCCAATTTTTGCTATGCCAAAATCGAGTATCCTTAGGCCGCCGTCGTTCAACAGAAAAATATTTGAAGGTTTCACGTCGCGGTGAATAATGCCTTTTTTGTGTGCAAAACCAAATGCATCTAATACCCTTGGGAATATCTGTTTTATCTCCACATCATTCATTGCTTTGTGTTGAATGCGGGCCTTTAGGGTTTCGCCTTCGAGTAATTCCATAATTATGGCAAGGAAATTACCTTCTTCGTAAAAATCGTAAACATTTATTATATCGTGGCTGTCGGCAAGCTTTTCCATTGCTACAGCTTCGTTTTTAAAACGCCATAATAAACTTTCCTGAAATAGCAGTTCGGGCTTTAAAACTTTAATGGCTGCACGCCTGCCGAGCATTGTATGTCGGCCTTGGTAAACCCGCGACATGCCTCCCTCGGCAAGAAACGTTTCTATTACATAGTTGCCAAGCCTGCGTCCAATATTAGTGTCTGTCATTAGGATATCCGATTTGTTTTTCTCTTTTAAATTTCAAATTTAATGATTAAGGGTTCTACTACCATTTTAGTGGGTACAGATTTAAGCCCCCATGAAAAAATAAGATTGCACTTCTAAAGTTTGGGAATTTTCTGTACCCTCTGGCAGCGATTTTTATTTCCTGGATTTTTCCGTTGAATCTTTCGGCCATTG
>JAKQPY010000100.1:0-6738 GCA_029564465.1 Bacteroidota bacterium
CCTTCGCGGGTAGGATCTTCACCCAGAAGGCTTATAATTTCGCGATAATGACCACCGATCTGTTCTATTTTTTCGGCATCGTATTTTTCGGTCTTTATATATCCGCCTTTCTTTTTATTGTTCAGCGATTGTTCCATAACTACAATTTTGTTGCAAATAAAGCAATTTTTCAGTTAATTTGTTCAAATGAAAGTTCTGATAGTATCGGCCACCCTATTCGAAGCACAGCTTCCCGATTCGTTTTTTCAGGTTTTTACCGCAGAAGGATACGATCGCAACGATGGCCGGATTCCCGTGCTGGTAAGCGGTCCCGGAATTATGTCCTGTATTTTTTCCTTAGCGGAGATATTGCAACACTACCAACCCGAAATGATTATAAACATGGGAATTGCCGGGTCGCTCAAACCTGCAATTAAAATCGGAACGCATTGCGTTGTGGCATCAGATTACCTGATTGATTCAGGCATTTACCGTAACAATGTTTTTACGCATCTGGGCAATTGTGATTTCTCTCTGAACAATGATACGCTTTTTAGGGCTACAGCCGATATGTTGCCACTAATGCCTGAATGTATTCCGGTTCACGGGCAAACCGTTAGTCTATTTTATGATTTGCCCTTAAATAACCGTCCTGAGCCTTACCGGCTAAGCACTGCCGACATCGAAACCATGGAAGGGGCAGCCGTGTTTTATGTTGCTGCCGCCAAAGGAATTCCGGTGTGCAGCATACGTACCGTTTCGAATACAGTTGGCATTGCGCATGAACCCGGGCAATTCGAAAATGCGGTTACATCGAACTGTGCAATAATTGAAACCCTCATTTCACGACTCGGTGCATCTTAATTTTGCCATATCGCCCTGCCCCAACGACACCTATATTTTTCACGCATTGAAAAATATTCAGGGCTTTGCACCCGGCATCGAAACATCGTTTGTTTTTGCCGATGTGGAAGCCCTTAACGGCATGGCTCTTCGCAGTGAACCCGATGTTTGCAAGCTGAGCTTTCATGCCTACGCCTATTGCCACAACAACTACCGCCTGCTGGGTTCAGGCAGTGCGCTGGGACATGCCTGCGGTCCGCTGCTCATCAGCAAACGAAAAATCTACCCCGACGAATTGCGCGATGTACACATTGCCATTCCGGGCAAACTTACCACTGCAAACCTGTTGCTGGGCATTGCTTTTCGTGAAGCTACACGCAAAACAGAATATGTGTTTTCGGATATCGAAACCGTGGTTCTCGATGGGGAATGCGACGCCGGCCTCATCATTCACGAAAATCGTTTCACCTACGAAAAAAAAGGCCTGAGAAAAATTATTGATCTGGGGGAATGGTGGGAAAACAATTTCAACCTACCTATCCCCCTGGGAGGCATCGCCATAAAAAGAAGCATTGCACCCCACATTGCCGAAAATGTAGAACAAGCCATCCGCAACAGCATCGTGTATTCGCACACCCACCAAAGCGAAGCCCTTGCCTTTTGCCGCAGCCTGTCGCAGGTAATGGATGAAAAGGTATTGCAACAACACATCAAATTGTATGTAAACGATTACAGCATTAATTTGGGTGAAAAAGGCAGGCTAGCCATAAATTTTCTATTCGCCAGGGCAATTGAAACCAAAATTATTTCCAACGGGGTTGAATTGTAATGTTTCGATAAATCGCGTCTCTACCTGATGTTTGTAAAATTTTTATTAATTTTACTACAACAAAACAATTACACAAAATTCAATAAACCGGGCATTATGAAAAACGCTACAATTATTGCAACACTGGCTTTGCTGATGATGTTTCAGGGAATGCTGTTTTCGCAAAACAACAACGTAGGTATTGGTACCAACAACCCCCACGCATCAGCCGTTCTCGATCTGGAATCGGACAATCAGGGGATACTGATTCCGAGGTTAACCCTTACCAACCTGAACCAGAGTTCGCCTGTAACTAATCCTGCAATCGGGTTGATGGTGTATAACACCGGTGGTTCGCTCGAAAACGGGTTTTATTACTGGACCGGTTCAGCGTGGAAACTGATTGGTGCAGGAGGTACAGTCGAACAGCAATGCTATAGCCTGCAGGAAGCATACGAATGCGATGGTGCGGCCAATGGTGGGGTTATCAATACGATTTCGGGGTCACCGGTAATGATTAATTCGGCTATTAATGCCAACCCGGCGCTGCAAATCGTTCATTCGGCCAACGGGGTTTGCCTGTCGGCCGGAAACACCCTTGCTTCCGGCTCGTATGCGGCCATTCAGGGGACAACGGTATCTACGGCAGGGTCCGCGGCAGTGTATGGAATTTCGACCGGTAACGGATTCGGAGTACGTGGCGATATTCCCGCATCGGGAGGTGGTGAAGCTGCCGTGTATGGTCAGAATGAGAGAACAGCCGGCGGACACGGCGTTATGGGTCTTGGAGTTAATGGCGTGGTCGGTCAGTCGAACTACACCGACGGATTCGGATGCTATGGCTTCAATTATGGAACTGCAGACCCAGGCATTGGTGTGTATGGCGGAGGTGTAACCGGTGTGGCCGGACAAAGCACCAACCTGAGCCTCAGCTATGGCCTCTATAGTTTTGATGATTGCGGCATATACAACGCCCTCGATGTGGGTGGAAATCTGTACGCAGGCGGCACTAAGAGCTTTCGCATCGATCATCCGCTGGATCCCGACAACAAATTCTTAGTACATTTTTGCATTGAGTCGGATGAAATATTAAATCTGTATCGTGGCACAACAGTACTCGACAGCAATGGTGAAGCAGAAATTGTACTTCCCGATTATTTCGGCGATGTAAACACCAATTTCGCGTATCAGCTTACACCGGTTGGAGCAGCCATGCCCAACCTTTATGTAAGCAGCGAAATCAATGATAACCGCTTCCGTATTTCGGGCGGAGTGGCCGGCGCTAAAGTTTCGTGGACAGTAACCGCCGAAAGAAACGACAGGTTGGTGCAACAAAACCCCGAAATGCGCAACGCCGAACCCGAAAAAACGGGTAAATTCAAGGGCAAATACGTGCACCCGCAGCTCTATTCACGCGATGCTGCCGGTGGTATCCTCTACCGTAACAGCCCTGCACTGCACACTGATCTGAATCCCCGTGGCAGCCATCAACCGGTGTATGAATTAAACCACTAAGTCATGAGACGAATAATTTGCTTAATAGCCTTCGGCATGCTGTTTTTCAGCGCCGGACTCAGGGCGCAAACCCTCTGCAACAACGGGCAGCAAATATGGCTCGATGCAGGCGCGGTGGTTTTTATTGACGGGAATCTGAACAACCTTGCCGGAGAAATCACCATCGCTGAAACGGATGGATCAGCTTCGCAGCTTACCATAAATGGCGACTTACTGAATAACGACGAGATTAACGGACAAGGTGTTATCAACCTGTACGGTAACTGGTTAAACAATTCCGTTTTTAATGCCGTCCCCGGAACCGTGAATCTCCAATCGGCCAACCACACGCTGGAAGGAAGTCAGTCAACGCATTTCAATAACCTGAACCTGAATGTTGACGGAGTAAAAACCCTGGGCATTTCTCAGTTTGTAAGTGGCATACTGAATCTTGGCGGATCGGAAATTAACACGCAGACCCACACCCTGACAATTGAAAACACCCTTGCTACATCGCTGGTTTTTACCTACGGTTTTATTTCGTCTTCCGAAGGGGGTTATTTGTGCCGGCGCATGCAAAGCACCGAAGAGTATATTTTCCCGCTCGGCAGCGATTACGAAAATCCGGTATTTCGTCCTGTGAGCATCACCCCGTCGGTAGCCGAAACCGCTGAATTTAATTGTCGGTTTGCTAATGTTGATCCCGATACCGAAGGCTATTACACCAGCTTACTGGGCGACAGCATCGACTTTGTGAACCCGGCATTTTTTCATGTCATAGGCCGTAGCATGGGAACCACCGCTGTCAGCCTGAAAATTTCCTACAGCCCTGCCGACGGGGATTTCGACCATCTGGCCAACTGGAATACTACCCCGAGTCCGGCATGGCAACTTATCAACGAAAGCTATCTTATCGAAATGGTGGAGGCGAATTATATGTCGTGCACCGGTTTTAACAATTTTGCGAACCCGAATTTCATTTTATGCGATAAAACCGAGCCGCCAATCGACACCACTCCGGAGCCTGAAGAAGACATCATTGTGTACAATAGCTTTTCGCCTAACGGTGATAACCTGAACGACACATGGATTGTAGAAAACTGCGAAGACTGCCATGTTACTGTTTACAACCGCAACGGGAATCTGGTGTTTATATCGGAGGACAACTCGTTGAACTGGGACGGCACTTTTAAAAACACCAAAGTTCCCGATGCCACCTATTACTACATCATCGACACAAAAACCACTGAGGGCATACTCAAAGGCAGTGTTACCATAATCAGATAGACATGAAATATTTACTCGTCATATTACTGGGGGCTGTTGTCGTGATGCAGGCATCGGCGCAGCAAATACCCCAACTGTCGTTCCGGCATCAGAACGTACTGCTCAACAACCCGGCTGCGGCAGGCTCTTCGGCCCGCAACGATATCAGCCTGCTTCACCGCCAGCAATGGCTTGGCTTCGAGCATGCCCCCGCAACATCGCTCATTAGCTATAGTCAGACATTCCTCGGGAATAACGGTATCGGAGGCTACCTCATCAGCGACCGCACCTTCCCCACATCACGGTTTATTATCAATGCCTCGTATGCCTATATTATCGAAACAGAAAAGCTTTCGCTCAGTTTCGGAATTGCCGCCATGGTAATGCAATATAAATTCAAAAACACCGACCTGAACTATCGCGACCCGCTGGACCCCAGCCTGAGTTTCAGTGCAGACCAAAAATGGAGACCCGAAGCCAACGCCGGAATTATGGCGTATAACAACCGTTTCTACGCTTCGTTTTCGGTCAGCCAGCTCTTGCAGTCGGGCTTCCGTCCGTTCTCGTCAGGCAGCGAAGGACTGGTGCAAAATACAAGGCATTTTATCGGTAGCGGACAATATAGTTTCCTGATAAAAGACCACAGCATAAGCCCCGGACTGTATCTCGGATATGCAAAAAGTTCCCCGCTGATGGCTGAGGTATCGGTGCAATACATTTTCCGGCAAAAAATCTCATTTTCGCTGGGCTACCGATGGGACGATGCCCTGAATGCAAGTATCGGGTACCGTTACGACCGCTTTTACCTCGGCTATTCGTTCGACTTGGTTACCTCATCGTTCAGGGTTCATACCTCGGGTTCACACGAAATTATGCTCAGCATGAATATTGCCGGGAACAAGCAGAACGAACCTATGTTTGGCACCAGAGCAGGGAAAACCGATGGTTTAAAGAGGAACTAAAAAACACTTTTGAAGCATTGCCTGCTAAAAAGTACTACCATTTGGTTACAAAAAAAGGGTCGTGGTAATATCTACCGCGACCCTTTTCAAAAAAATAATTTCAAAACTATTTTACCAGTTTCGACAGTACCGAATAACCCAGCAGCTTTCCGTTTTTGTCGTAGTTTTCGCTGCGAACCACTCCGGCCGAATTCGAAATCCATTCGGTAACCGAAGTCTGTGTTTTTACAAATCCGGTCTTCGAATTAACAGTATAGGTAATTTTTGTGGCTGAAAAAGTACCGGCAGGCACAGTTATCGATTCATTAGCCAGAATTTTACGGTCGGTGATATCTACGGTCATGCCAAATACCTGAAAACCCTGTGTGCTTACCGTCATGCTGAAGCTGGCATCAGGCAATGTGGTTCCTGCAACCAGTGTCGAAGGATACTGCATGCCTTTGTTTTCGATTTTCACGTCCATATCTTTGTATTCATCCATGTTCATCTGCTGCATAAAACCGCTCATGTCAACGTAAATAACTCCGTTTTCGCATTTATAGGTCATTTGTGCAGTATACTCGTTTTTCTTCGAATCTACCGATTTGGATTCGATAATTGCATCGTAACCCACAGCTGTATTGTTAACCGAAAGAACTTTGGTGATTGCCGTCGATTCGAGCTTGTCTTTGGCATTGTAATTCTGCACCTCCCACGAAGCACCCACTTGCAACGGATAATAATCGGGACATGTCTGGGCCATGGCAAAAACTGCAATTACACTGGCAATGGTACTGAGAAATACTCTTTTCATAATTTTTTTGTTTTAGTTTATTGTTTGCAAAATTAATTCGATTCGGGCAGGTTACAAATATTGTGCAAAAAAATAAATTGGAATATCAAACTTCGCATCAAAAATACCATTCAACAAAATAAGTCATGGCGTTCAGGGTTTGTTATCTGAAAATGTTCGACAAAAAACACTAACTTTGTTTATCAAATGAAAAAACGAGCATGAATAACCGCATTGTTATTATCGGAGCTGGAAACGTAGCACACAACCTGTCCTCGCTGTTACGGGGCAGCCATTACACCATAGTGCAGGTGTTCAGCCGCAGCAACAATTCGGCCGCAGCACTTGCTCAGCAATGTACATGCAGCCACACTTGTAATTTCGGTGAGATTACCAATGCTGCCGACATCTACATTTTTTGCCTCAGCGACGATGCCAATCTTCAATACATTCCCCGGTTCCAACACGCCGAAAAACTGTTGATTCACACTTCGGGCAGCATGAACCCTGCTGTTTTTGCGGGGCTTACAGCGGACTATGGTGTTCTCTACCCTTTGCAATCGCTAAAAAAAGAAATACATATTGCGGCCGCTCAAATTCCATTTTTAATTGAA
>JAKQPY010000101.1:0-3033 GCA_029564465.1 Bacteroidota bacterium
CCTTCGCGGGTAGGATCTTCACCCAGAAGGCTTATAATTTCGCGATAATGACCACCGATCTGTTCTATTTTTTCGGCATCGTATTTTTCGGTCTTTATATATCCGCCTTTCTTTTTATTGTTCAGCGATTGTTCCATAACTGCAATTTTGTTGCAAATAAAGCAATTTTTCAGTTAATTTGTTCAAATGAAAGTTCTGATAGTATCGGCCACACCATTCGAAGCACAGCTTCCCGATTCACTTTTTCAGGTTTTTACCGCAAAAGGATACAATCCCAACGATGGTCGGATCCCTGTGCTGGTAAGCGGTCCCGGAATTATGTCCTGTGTTTTTTCCTTAGCGGAGACATTGCAACACTACCACCCCGACATAATTATAAACATGGGAATTGCCGGGTCGCTCAAATCTGCAATTAAAATCGGAACCCATTGCGTTGTGGCATCAGATTACCTGATTGATTCAGGCATTTTCCGCAACAATGTTTTTACGCATCTGAGAGATTGCGACTTCTCTCTGAACAACGATAAGCTTTTTCGGGCTACAGCCGATATTTTGCCACTTATGCCCGAATGCAGCGCTGTTCATGGTCAAACAGTGGGTCTGTTTTACGATTTGCCCTTACACCAACGTCCTGAGCCGTACCAACAAAGCGCTGCAGACATCGAAACCATGGAAGGGGCTGCCGTGTTTTATGTTGCTGCCTCCAAAGGAATTCCAGTGTGCAGCATACGCACTATTTCGAACACCGTTGGCATTGCGCATGAACCCGGGCAATTCTTAAATGCGGTTACATCGAACTGTGCGATAATTGAAACCCTCATTTCACGACTCGGTGCATCTTAATTTTGCCATATCGCCCTGCCCCAACGACACCTATATTTTTCACGCATTGAAAAATATTCAGGGCTTTGCACCCGGCATAGAACCTGTGTTCACTTTTGCTGATGTGGAAGCACTCAACGCTATGGCTCTGAGCAGCGAACCCGATGTTTGCAAGCTGAGCTTTCATGCCTACGCCTATTGCCACAACAACTACCGCCTGCTGGGTTCAGGCAGTGCACTGGGGCATGCCTGCGGTCCGCTGCTCATCAGCAAACGAAAAATATACCCCGACGAATTGCGCGATGTACACATTGCCATTCCGGGCAAGCTTACGACCGCAAACCTGTTGCTGGGCATTGCTTTCCCAGAAGCTACACGCAAAACAGAATATGTATTTTCGGATATCGAAACCGTGGTTCTCGATGGTGAATGCGACGCCGGCCTCATCATTCACGAAAATCGTTTCACCTACGAAAAAAAAGGTCTTAAAAAAATCATTGATCTAGGGGAATGGTGGGAAAATAAATTCCAATTACCCATTCCTCTGGGCGGAATTGCCATTAAAAGAAGCATTGCACCCCACATTGCCGAAAATGTAGAACAAGCCATTCGCAACAGCATCGTATATTCGCACACCCACCAAAGCGAAGCCCTTGCGTTTTGCCGCAGCCTGTCGCAGGAAATGGATGAAAAGGTATTGCAACAACATATCAATTTGTATGTTAACGATTACAGCCTCGATTTGGGTGAAAAAGGCAGGCAAGCCATAAATTTTCTTTTCGCCAGGGCAATTGAAACCAAAATTATCCCCAACGGGGTTGAATTGTAGAGACGCGATAAATCGCGTCTCAAAAACGCACTGACGCGGAAAAATCGCTTCTAAAAAAAACAGAGACCCGATATCGGGTCTCCGCAAAATTATATTACAATAATTCACCCTATTTCACCAGTTTCGAAAGTACCATGTAACCCATGAGTTTGCCATTTTTATCGTAGTTTTCGCTGCGAACCACTCCTGCGGAGGATGAAATCCATTCTGTTACAGAAGCCTGAGTGTTCATAAAGGCAACTTTGCTGGTAACTGTATAGGTTATCTTTGTAGCCTGAAATGTACCGGCAGGAACTGTAATCGATTCGCTGCTAACAACTTTTCGGTCCGTAATATTGACTACCATATTAAAAACCTGAAAACCCTGACTGCTTGCTGACATTGTAAATTTTGCATCAGGAAGTGTTGTTCCAGGTACAAGCGTTGAAGGGTACTGCATTCCAACATTCTCAACTTTCACATCCATGTCTTTGTATGCATCCATTGTTGATTGGTCCATGAAGTTGCTCATATCAACGTAAATCACGCCATTTTCACATTTATATGTCATTTTCGATGTGAATTGATTTTTCTTTGCATCAATTGAATTGGTTTCGATGGTGGCTTCGTAGCCAACTGCAGTATTGTTTACTGCCAACACTTTTGTTGTTGCAGTTGATTCGAGTTTGTCTTTAGCATTGAAATTTTGTGTTTCCCACGACGCACCTTCATGCAACGGATAATAATCGGGGCAGGTTTGGGCTATGGTAAAAACGGCAATTACACAGGCAATGGTACTGAGAAATACTCTTTTCATAATTTTTTGTTTTAGTTTATTGTTTGCAAAATTAATTCGATTTGGGCAGGTTACAAATATTGTGCAAAAATAATTAACACATCACACATCGTTTTAAAATAACTATTTAACAAAATTTGTCGTCGCGTTCGAAAGCTGTTTCCTAAAATATCCATAAAATCACTAACTTTGTTTATCAAATGAAAAAACGAGCATGAACAAACGCATTGTTATTATCGGTGCAGGAAACGTAGCAAACAACCTAGCCTCGCTGTTACAGGGCAGCGCATACACCATAGTGCAGGTGTTCAGCCGCAGCAACAATTCGGCCGCAGCACTCGCTCAGCAATGTGCATGCAGCCACACCTGTAATTTCGGCAAGATTACCAATGCGGCCGACATCTACATTTTCTGCCTCAGCGACGATGCCAACATGCAATACATTCCCCAATTTCGCCACACGGCGAAACTGTTGATTCACACTTCGGGCAGCATGAACCCTGCTGTTTTTGCGGGGCTTACAGCGGACTATGGTGTTCTCTACCCTTTGCAATCGCTAAAAAAAGAAATACATATTGCGGCCGCTCAAATTCCATTTTTAATTGAA
>JAKQPY010000136.1:0-12232 GCA_029564465.1 Bacteroidota bacterium
AATTTTTTGGACGTATTTCTATACTAACATACCGAATATTTTTAGCTACAACGACACTATTGATCAAAGATATACTTATTATGATTCAATATTTTACCTCGGTAAAGATTCTCATGGCTTTGTTGATATTGTGGTTGACGATTGGCTCAACATCGGTGAAAAATACATCGGCGTAAGCATGCAGGTGAACGACGTAACGCTTTACGGGTGGATTCTGGTGGAAGTAACCGATTACTTCAGTGTGATTGTCAAAGAATTTGCCTGCAACAAAAACCCGTATATCGGAATTTCGCCCAATTCAACGGCAAAGGCATTCGAACTATACCCCAACCCGGCAAAAAACGAGGTGGTTGTTGCCCTCAACGGCGAATATGCAGGCAAACCGGCGGCCTTTGCGCTGTATAACCTCAGCGGCAAAAAGCTGTTGCAGGTGGACGAAATACCCCAAAACGGCCGCATTGCCCTGCCTGCCCTGGCCAAAGGTTTGTATATTGTCGAAATAGAGGCGGATGGGCACAGGTTTTCGCAAAAACTGCAAATTGAATGATCATGAAAAAAGCAGCCGCCATAATTACCCTGATACTGGCAAGCTGTTTTGGTCTGGCAGCACAAAACAATTTTATTGTCTGTGGGAAACCGAATGTTGAAAACGATATTTTTACTGATATTGCTGACACACTGATATATCCAATTTTAAGTGGGGGTGCCGGTGGAAGTTGCAACTTCTATATTGACTTGGATGAAAATGGCCAATCTGATTTAAAAATTAATACAACCGCCTATGCCTCAGCAGGAGGAGGCGCTCAATATATTACATTATCATCCATCAATAATCAGGTTAAAATTGCTTTGGGAGAAACACAGGTTGACTCTTTCCCGGAGATTGATATGCCCGGAGATCCCGTTTGGACATACTTTTTCTATACCAATATACCTAAAGTTTTTAACTACAACGACACAGTAGATCAACGCTACGATTTCTGCGATTCCATATTTTATCTCGGCAGAAGCCAAGGAGGTTATTTTACTATTACATCTGGTGACTGGGTTAACATCGGCGAAAAATACATTGGCGTAAGCATGCAGGTGAACGACGTAACGCTGTATGGGTGGATTCTGGTGGAAGTAACCAATTATGCACGTGTGATTGTGAAAGAATTTGCCTGCAACAAAAATCCGTATATCGGAATTGTGCCCGGGGAAACAGAACAGGCATTCGAACTCCACCCCAACCCGGCAAAGAACGAGGTGTGTATCAAACTTAAGGGTGAGAATGCCAGCAAAACGGCCACGTTCACGCTGTACGACCTAAGCGGGAAAAAGTTCTTGCAGGTGGATGAAATACCCCAAAACGGCCACATTGCCCTGCCTGAATTTGCCAAAGGCCTGTATGTTGCCGAAATTGTGGTGGAGGGGCAACGGTTTACCGAAAAACTGGCTATTGAGTAAACAAAAGTAATCACGCAAATTGTTTCTCACACATATTGAGATACAAATTTCAGGAAATAACCCCTCTACACTAATTCCAATGCGAATTAACTTATTATACTTTTGAAAATCAAGATTTTCGGGTGTTATCCGAAAAAGCCATATTTTTGTCAGAAAACAAGCCGATGAATAAATTCATCATCATAGCATTACTAGGCCTAGTTTCGTGGTATGGCGCGGCCCAAACCGCCGTAAATTTTTCGGCGAACGATTGCAAGGGAGAACCCTATGATTTATACACCGAACTGGACAATGGTAAGGTTGTGGTAGTTTGCTGGATAATGCCTTGCGGTTCGTGTATTTTGCCGGCAGTAACCACCTATAATGTGGTGCAAAGCTTTTCGGAAAGCCATCCGGGTAAGGTGGTAATGTATCTGTGCGATGATTTTGCCGATTCAAACTGCGCCACAGTAAATGCATGGGGTAACGCGCATCAGATGTCGAACACAATCCGTTTTTCGGATGCATCAATCGACATGCTGGATTACGGCGGATATGGAATGCCAAAAACAGTGGTGTTCGGCAGCCGGGATCATAAAATTTATGATACCCAGATTTATACGGTCGATCACAACCAACTGCTCGCAGCCATAAATCTGGCCATCACCGAGTCGTCGTCGGTAAACAGTGCGGGCGTTGATGCAAAACTGAGTTTGACACCCAATCCGGCCACAACATCCAGCATATTACGGTTTTATCTCAGCGAACCCACCGAACTCCGCGTCGGAATTTTCGCCTCACAGGGAAACATGGTGCAAAAACCGCAAACCTACCTTCTCGGGGCGGGCAATCACGAAATATTACTCGACACCCAAACACTGAAAAGCGGGTTCTATTTTATAAAGCTGCAATCATCATCGGGAACCGAAACCATAAAATTATGCATTCTGTAACACAGGATAAAATCACGCGCTGTCTCGCGCTTCTCGTTGTTATTTTTGGGACATTTACCGGCTTTGCAGACCCGGTTTCGGCACAGTGCTGTGCCGTTGGCAGTGGGAATCCTCTGGCCTCCGATGTTTCGCAAAGTACCCTGGTATGCCGTCAGTTCGAAATTAACACCAACTATCAGGCGGTCAGCAGCTCAAAGTTTTTGCATTATGCCGAGCCCGACACGCTGTTTATGAAACACTTCAGCAGCAATTACCTCTACACCCGGATTTCGTACGGCATCACCAACGCTTTTACGTTTTCGCTCGAATCGGGATACTGGATCAACAAATCACAAATTGGCCTGAACAATGCCGATACCATAAGAACCTCGGGGATATCAGATATTGTTCTCTTTCCACGTTACAACCTGATTCACCGTAAAAATTTTGAACTTACTGCCGGTCTCGGTTTAAAAATACCCGTAGGAGAATATGCCGATTCCATTGGTCGGGTTGAGCCATTTTCGGGTCAGACAATATATTATACAAAATCACCGGCACTGCAGGCCTCCACCGGATCGAACGACTTTATCCTGAATGTGTTTTGCGTCAAAAAATTCAAATCAGGTACCTGGCGGCTTTTTGCAAATACCATTTACATTTTGAAAGGCTGGAATCCAAACGGCGAGAAATTTGGTGATTATGCCAGTCTCAGCATTTTTGCGGGTAAATCGTTTGGTCCCCGCCTGAATGTTTTGCTCCATACCCGGTTCGAGTGGATGGGCATGATGAAAATTAATCCGGTGGTGGGTATGATGGGCACGTACGATTACGACCCAAAGGCTACCGGCAGCAAAAAAATATTTATTGTACCTCAGGTCAACTACATGCTTACCAAAAATATCAGTGTGTATCTGCTCAGCGAAATTCCCGTTTATCAGTATGTAAACAAAACGCAGATAGCCTCTCAATTTCAGCTGACTACCGGTTTATCGTGGAGGTTTTCGCTACCCGACAAGAAAATATAAACGGGGATAAAGCCTTATTCCCCGCCAAACTCCATCAGAAAAGCTTTGATAAAATCGTTGATTTTGCCGTCCATCACTGCCTGCACATTTCCGGTTTCGTGGCCGGTACGCAGGTCCTTCACCATTTTGTAGGGGTGCATCACATAGCTGCGTATTTGCGAACCCCATTCAATTTTCTTCTTCTGGCCTTCGATTTTTTGCTTTTCTTCGAGTTGCTTACGAAGTTCGAGCTCGTAGAGGCGCGATTTGAGTAAGCGCAAGGCATTCTCTCTGTTTTTTAATTGCGAACGGGTTTCGGTGTTTTCGATAACTATACCCGACGGAAGGTGGCGTAAGCGTACTCCGGTTTCAACCTTATTCACATTCTGTCCGCCGGCCCCGCTGCTGCGGTAAGTATCCCATTCTAAGTCGGCCTGATTGATTTCGATTTCGATGTTGTCGTCCACCATCGGATAGACAAACACCGAGGCAAACGAAGTATGGCGTTTGTGGGCAGCATCGAAAGGAGACAGGCGCACTAAACGATGAACTCCGTTTTCGCTTTTCAGGTAACCATAGGCAAACCTTCCCGAAAACTCGATGCTCACCGATTTAACGCCTACCGTATCGCCGGGCTGAAAGTCGATTTCGCGCACCTTGTAGCCATTGTCTTCGCCCCAGCGAATATACATACGCATCAGCATTTCGGCCCAGTCGTTGCTTTCGGTACCACCGGCTCCGGCATTGATGTTGAGCACGGCGTCCATGCTGTCTTCTTCGCCACGCAGCATGTTCTTCAGTTCCAGATTTTCGACAGCACACAAGGCCAGCCGATAGGAGGCATCAACTTCCTCTTCGCCGGCATCACCACTTTCGGCAAACTCCATCATTACCTGAAGATCGTTTACCAGTGCATTTACTTCCTGAAAAGCATCAATCCACTGTTTTACCGCACTGATGTTTTTCATGTGGGCTTCGGCAGCCTTAGGGTCGTCCCAAAACCCGGGATTCTGTGTTTTTTCGGTTTCTGCCTCAACAAAAGTTATTTTGTTGTCGAGGTCAAAGAAACCTCCTCAGGGCATCGAGCCGCCCGTTAATATCTTTATATTGTTCCTGACCTATCATATTTCTGATTTTGTGCAAAAATAGGTTTTATTTCGACATGAAAAATCCAATTAAGCTGCAGGTTCTGTCATCTGAAAAACAAGCATTTAATTTCACCCGATACAAATCAATAAAATTGTTTTTCAAAAAAACACATTGTTTTGCTATAATTTTAGTTAAATTTACCGTTGGTATTGAATTTTCAACATTAGAATATGCTTATGAAAAATTTCAGCCTCATCCTGTTACTCTTAGGATTAGCTCACGGGGTAAGCTCTCAGATAATTCAGGTTACTTTTCAGGCGGGCTGCCTTGCCGGGAGCCTCGATTCGGTGGTTGTTAAAAACATCACCCAATGCTCCGACGACGTTGTGGTTTACGATACGGACACATTGTGGCTCGTTGTCACTGGGCTTCATCAAACCCAAACAGATGACATGCCACAGCTTTTACTTTATCCGAATCCGGCTCAGCAGCGCACCAATCTTGAATTCCTTGTCGAAACAAGGGGTTTGGTCGCAATCGGAGTAATTTCGCAAACCGGAGCAAATGTCTTTTCGGATGCTTTTATCGCTGAAGCGGGGCAACAGCAGTACGTACTTCCGGAGTTTAATCCGGGCTTGTATATTGTTGTCGTGAAGACACCCGACATTACATACACAGGAAAGCTGATTGCGGAAAAGTATGAAAAATCGGCTTCGCAAAGTACTGGTAATCCCCCGGTTAAAATTGAAGCCGTGCAGCACAATCCCATATTAAGACAAAAAAATATCATTCAGTTTGTTTACGACGACGGGGATGTAATATTGTTTGAAGCATTTTCGGGCGATTTGCCGTCGGTACTCAAAACCCAAAGCAATTTTAATTTCGAAAACAACATTGAATTCTGTTTTGTGGAATCTGCCATTACGGGCAACGATTCTCTTTGTGTTCCCATGCAGCAAAACTACTTTGTCGATTTTCAGGATTACCTCCAGTATGAGTGGGATTATTCCGGCAATAATGTAAACTATATTGCGGGTGAAACAGCCGCCGAAATTACTTTAAGCATGGGCAGCGAAACAGAACCGGGGAACATAAGTGTTATAATATCTTCGGCTTGTGGAGTGGAGGCCATCCGCAGTATGCCCCTGAATTTGATTACCATACCCGATCAGGCTGTTGCAACGCAAGCAACTGCAATTACCTCAACCGGTTTCACAGCAAACTGGAGCGAAGCCGGCAACGCTGCAGGGTATTACCTCGATGTTTCGCGAAATGCTTCATTCACCGATATTATTCCGGAATACCATCATTTGGATGTTGGCAACTATACTTCCTATACCATACCCTTGATCGATTGCTCCGAACTGTTCTATTATCGTGTGAAAGCCTACAATGGATATTGCTCCGGGCCTTATTCGAACAGTATTTCGGTTTCGACAGCCGGTGTGTTTTGCCCGGCTACAGTTACCGATGTCGAAGGGAATATATATCAGGTAATACAAATCGGCTGCCAGTGCTGGATGCGCGAAAACCTGAAAACCACCCATTTCAGCGATGGCTCCGAAATTGAATGGGTTACCGACAATATGGATTGGTTCAACACTACCGAGCCTGCATACTGTTATCAGGGCAACGATATTGGATGGAGAGATATATACGGGGTTCTATACAATGGCCGCACCATTGCTACCGGCAAGCTTTGCCCCAACGGGTGGCATATTCCCACCCACGATGAATTTACCATGCTCGAGCGTTTTATATGCACATCGGGTAATTGTGAGGAAGAATTTCCCTACAACACAAGCACAACTTCGTATTGTGGAACCGATGAAGCCGGTAAACTGAAAAGTACCCGCACAGTACCCGATGCACATCCCCGCTTCGAATCGCCCAATACAGCCACCAACGAATACTTATTCGATGGATTACCTTCGGGTTGCCGTATCACCAACGGGCAGTTTGGCTCGCTTGGGGCATCGTTGCAGATTTGGTCGTCCACTCCCGACGAAGACACGTATTGGTACCGCATACTCGTGTATAGTTCCCCAAAAGTATGGCGGGGAAAAGCACCCTTGCGTATGGGGATGGCTGCGCGTTGCATTAAAAATTCATAAACGATTGACATGAGCTGATTGAATCACGAAAGTTCAAGACACTCCGTATTCAGATGTTCTTTTATCATTTTCTTTTTTGGACAGCGTTTGACTGTATTATTTTTTATGCATTAGATCATCATCGGGCAACCCAAAAAAAAATATTTCGTTTGTTCATAAATATTTCCGAAATTTAACGTTCTAATTAAGCCCCTACTTATGAAAAACATTTTCGTAGTTTTATTGGTTCTGTGTAGCAGTCAACTGCTTGCGCAAACCGGAAAAAACATGGTTCCCCGGGAGTTGAGTGACCGCGATAAAGAAATGTTGATGAGCATACCCGATCTTCCGGTTCCCGATTCCTATAAGAATAAATCGTTGCCGGCAGTAATCGATAATTCACAACTGCCCTATTTCAGACCGATGTTTACGCAAGCCGGAATGAGTTGCGGGCAGGCATCGAGTACCGGGATTCTGTTTACGTATGAGATGAACCGGGCGCGAAACCTTCCGGCAAACACAAATACCAACCTTTACCCTACCCATTTTGTGTACGATTGGGCAGCAGGCGACTGGGGATCGAATGGGGTAAGTTACTATCACACCCTCGATGTATTAAATAAGGTTGGCACCCCCAATCAGGCCGAATACGGAGGTACCATCGATGCCGGTGGTAACCTGAGGTGGATGACCGGATACGACCTCTACTACAGCGCAATGCACAATCGTGTCGACAGCTATTATGCCATCAGAAACGTAAACACAGCAGCCGGAATCGAAGTGCTTAAAAACTGGATGAACGACCACCTGGATGGGTCGGAATTCGGGGGCTGTGCCATTTTCTACTCAACAGTACCTTCGCCCGACGCCAGCTTGCCTGCCGGTACCGAGGAAGCCGGAAAATATGTGATAACCACGCTGTATGGTGGCACATCGCATAGTATGGCTTTGCTGGGTTACAACGACAATATCAGATACGACTACAATGGCGATGGGCAATACACCAACAACATCGACCTGAACAACGACTCACAGATTGATATGCGCGACTGGGAAATCGGCGGGCTTAAAATGTGCAATACCTATTCGGGCGGACCCAACTGGGCCAACGGCGGGTTCTGCTACCTCACCTATAAAGCCATTGCCGATGGGGCTTTCTGGTCGAATACCGTCCATGTTATGAAGGTAAAACCCGACTATGAACCAACACTTACCGTCAGGGCTAAAATTACACACACCAACCGCAAGCGCATTAAAGTTATTGTGGGTATGTCGACCAATCTCTCGGCAACCAACCCCGAATATTACCTCGACTTTCCGATTCTGGACTTTCAGGGAGGCGACCGCTTTATGACCGGAGGGACTGCTGAAGCGGATAAAACCATTGAATTCGGACTGGATATAACACCGTTTTTAAACATTCTTGACCCCGGACAAAATGCAAAATTCTTCCTCCGTGTAACCGAAAACGATGCCGAAGCATGGGGAGTGGGTCAGGTAAATGAATTTACCGTTATTGACTATTCCTCCGGGTCTCCGAATATTACGACCAGCAGTCAGACCAACGTTGATATCAATCACAACAGCACAACTACACTCAGCCTGACAAAAACCGTAAACCATCAGCCACCTCAGATTCAGGACACACAATTACCTCCGGGCGCCATTATGTCGTCGTATTCACATACCATGTCGGCAAGTGAAGGGACACCGCCTTACATCTGGAGTTTCGACACCGAATACAACATCAGTTCTTCGACCACCACTTTTCCAACAGCAAGCACCACCCAAAGCCTGAGTGGTTTTACACAGGTGTCGCTGGGGTTTTCGTTCCCGTTTGCCGGTTCGAACTATAGTAACGTGTATGTTTCACCCAATGGCCTCATGGTGTTTCAATCGGGCTTTGGGACTTCACTCCCTTACAATGTTGACGATGACATTGTTTTTCTCCATGCAAAATGTATTGCTCCGTTTTTTACGGCAGGGGTATCGTCAACCTGTAAAAAACAAACCGGCTCGGGATGGGTACTGCTCAGCTTTGATAATACGGTACTCGATTATGCCGTGAAGCTATACCAGAACGGCGATATCGAGTTTTTCTATCAGAATGGAGCCATGACAGCCCAACAGATTTTTTCAATCGGCGTTTCGATGGGCGATGGTGTAAATGTTCAGCGGCTTTTCTTCCCCGACCAGACCAACATTCCCAATGGATTTTCGTACCATCTCGAAGCAAAACTGGCACCGACAGAGTTTCAAATGAGCCCCGAAGGTGTGCTTACCGGATTTCCCACTGTTGAGTACATATCAACTGATTTTCACATTAAGGTACGCGACAACAACAATCTGATTCAACGAAAAACCCTTCAGTTTGTTACCGACGGTCTGATCATGCAGTTTATACCACATACTGCCAACAACGATATTCCGGAATATGCCGAAACTGTAAATATCGAAATTGAGGCAGAGAACCCCATGGTAACTGCTGCAACCGGTATTTCGGTAAATATGACCTGTTCAGATCCATATATTGCCATTACCGATGCTACGGCATCACTCCCCAACCTGAATCCGGGTGCCAGCACCAATCAAATGAATGCGCTGCAGTTTACCATTGCTGCAAACACCCCCGACCAGCACACAGCAAGTTTCCAGTTTGCCGTGGTATCTGATCAGGATACATGGAACTATTTTCAGAACTTTATCATCAATTCGCCCAAGATTCAACCGGGTTCCATTACAGTCAACGATGGCAACGACAATATGCTGGGAGTTGGTGAAACTGCCAATGTACAGTTAATGGTACATAACAATGGACATGCAGCAGCCGGAAATATCAACATCAGCCTTTCGACAGAAGACCCCTATCTGAGCTTGAACTCAAATCCGGCAACCATCAACAACCTGCAAGCGGGAATTTCGCAGGCTGCACTGTTTAATGTAAGCGTAACTGAGTCAGTACCAGAGCTTCATGTTGCTGAAATCACCATGAATATAACGGCTGACAATGGTTATACTTCGACTGAAACCTTTACCTTAACCATTCACACACCGGTTATATCAGCCGGAAGCCTTGCCGTTGACGATGGCGATGATCATATTCTTTCGGCCGGCGAAACATCCAACATCAGAATTCCGCTGCATAATACCGGTTTTGTTGATGCAACAAACCTGACAGTGTCAATTTCTACCACCGACGAATATGTGACCATAAACAGTAACGACTTCGAAATAAATGCGATTACTGCCGGGAGCACACAAAATTCAATTTTCAACGTTACGGTGAGCCCGGATGCTCCTTTGGCTCATTATGTGCTGTTTGAACTTCAGGTAACGGGTGACCACGGTTTAAGCACCACATTGTATGCTTCCACCGTAATAGGGTTACTCATCGAAAATTTCGAATCGGGCGACCTGAATGCTTTTGAATGGGTATCGAGCGGAAATACTCCCTGGTATCCTGTAACCGATGTGGTTTACGAAGGAACATACAGCCTCCGGTCGGGAACTATTGGCGACAACCAATCATCAGTATTAAGTTTAACCACCACGGTGGTTGCTCCGGGTCCCTTAACATTTGCTTACAAGGTGTCGAGCGAAAATTACTACGATTTCCTCGAGTTTATGGTTGACGGCTTGGTTATTGCCTCATGGTCAGGCGCTGTTCCGTGGACTGTTTACACCTATTCGGCAACGGCCGGCGACCACACTTTTGCATGGCGTTACCGCAAGGATGTTACCATTGCCGGTGGCTCAGACTGTGCCTGGATCGACAGCATTGTCTTCCCTGCAATAAACGGGAATCCACCCCAATTGGAGCTCAGTCAGTATGAGGTGGAAAAATGGATGTATACCGACGAAACCGACACCGACACCCTGGTGATTTCGAATGCCGGAGGAGGTATTCTGAATTATAGTATTACGTGGAATTTTGCCGAAACAAAATCAACAAAAAATATCACAGGATCTACACTGACCTCAAACCTCGAAAGCTTTGCCAGCGGTGAAACCTACGATATTACTTTCAGTGTGTTTAACGCCTCAACCGATCAGGAATGGCTGAAAACTATCAACATTAGTTTCCCCGAAGGATTTGTCGTAAATTCTTATACCGATTTCACCGGAGGAAGCGGAGGAGCACTGACCAGCACTTCGGCAACCGGGAATGGGGTAAGTCTGAACTGGTCAACCACCAACCAGTGGGGTACCATTTACGGTAACGAAACGGCTACTTGTCAGGTGAATGTTACGATTGACCCCACGTTTGCCACCAGCCTGGCCGAACTTAATTACGAAATTTACGGAGATGTTTACGGTTCGGAACCACATACGCTTACCGGCTCGATAATTATGACCAATATGAGTAGTTTCTGGTTGAGCGTAAGTCCGATAGAGGGTAGCCTGCCGTTCTTTACCAGCAACGATTTGCTGCTCAACTATAATTCAGAGGGTCTTGAGAACGGATTTTATCATGCCAATATAAACATTGAACACAGCAATGGTACAACCGTGGTACCCGTTACCCTCCAAATTGTAAATGTTTCGGTTGGCGAAAACGAACAAAGTAAAACACGGGTTTATCCCAATCCTTTTAACAATGAAGTAATAATCGCTTACAATCAGGGTTCATCAACGGTTACACGCATTGATCTGACCGATATTCAGGGTCGCAGCCTGCTTTCGTTAAAGGGCGACGATTTGAATAATTCCGGAGGTTTGTTCACCATACAGACTTCGGATTTAAACTTACCTGATGGAATGTATTTTGTAAGAATCTATTCTGATAACGAAATTCAAACTTTCAAGTTGACACGACAACAATAAGGAAAAAAAAGAGGCAAATGCCTCTTTTTTTTATTTTACGCGTTCCATATAATCACGGGTTGCCGTATCGATTTTAATTTTATCACCAATATTGATAAATAAAGGCACCATGATTGTAGCCCCGGTTTCGATGGTTGCCTGTTTCAGGGTATTGGTTGCCGTATCGCCTTTAATACCGGGCTCAGTATAAGTTACTACCATTTCGACTGTGGGCAGCAGGTCACAGGTAAGAACCGCTTCGTTTTCAGCGTGAAATACCATTTCGACCATCTGACCCTCTTTCATCAGGTCGGCATTTTCGATGAGGTCAGCATTCAGCGAAATTTGTTCGTAGGTCTCGTTGTGCATAAAATGAAATCCCAAATCATCGCTGTAGAGAAACTGATAGGGTCTGCGTTCAATACGCACAAGGTTTATTTTTACACCCGCATTAAAAGTATTGTCAATAACCCGCCCATTTTCGAGACTTTTCAGTTTTGTCCTTACAAAAGCGCCTCCCTTACCGGGTTTCACGTGCTGAAAATACACAATCTGATAGAGTTTTCCGTTGAATTCGATGGTTACACCTCTTTTAATATCTGCTGTTGTTGCCATAGAGAATTGAATTATCTTTTAAAAAAACGCTGCAAAAATAACAAATCCATTGAATTAAACGAATTTATCGGTGAAAACTATGGTATTTACCATTTTTGATTAATTTTGTTTTTTAGCAACCGAACGTGTCGGTTTGCGTCAAACGAACATAAATTGATTGATTTATGAAAATAAAAACTATACTCCTGTTGATGCTGTTCATGGTTTCGCTGCATGTTTCTGCCGATATAGTATATCACAACGTAAACCCCGACCAGATAATTCT
>JAKQPY010000165.1:0-4484 GCA_029564465.1 Bacteroidota bacterium
ACCCCGCAATATATTATAATTATAAACTATGTTCTGATATATCAGGATGGTTTTGAGGTCGGATGTCCATTTCTTCGAAAACTCAAAATTAATATCCTGAAAGTACAGCGAATCACCAATGCTGAAAAAATCGGTATTATATCCGTAGGTGCCTTTGGCCCCGATGGGTGTGAATTCATCAATCTGTGTCTGAAGTGTATTCATTACCCGCGAATAGTTCAGTGATACCGAGGTCCCATATTTTCCGCCCAGGGGCGTATTACGTTTGAATTTGTACATTACTTCGCCCTGCACCCCGAATTCTCCGGCCGGTTGAGTAGCATAGGGATAAAATGCCGTGAGTGAGTAGGTGTGGTTTCGTGTAATTTCGGGAAGTTGATTGATATTAAGGTCGGTAGCCAATGCGTTGCGGTTACTACGGAAACTCATATTGTCTACCCATTTTGTCGAAAGCAGAATACCCAGGCCACTGCGCGAATAGCTGGCGTTCACCAAAAAAGCTTGCCCGGGGCGATAAATCAGCCCGTTATCCGACGAAGGGTCGTTGGCTTTGTAAGCATATTCAGCCATCAGGTTGAAACCGGCAAGCGAAAACTGCATACGACCAGCGCCTGCACCTACGTTTTTGGGCAATGCATAGATAGGATCGTCGTCAGCCTGATATTTGCTGACAAAGCTACCTCCAACCGAAATTTGCCAGGGTTTTTCAACGAGCGAAGGAATCATTTCGTTAATCAAAAAATCACCGTCAACCCCTTTTACAATACCCGGCCCTTTTTCCCAGTAGTAACGCTGGTATCCTGCAAGAGCTTTTAATTGAATTCCCCGGTAGGGATTAATTTTAATACGTACACCGTCGAAAGCATTATCAACGCCCAGTTGTTTTTCTTCGTATGAGCGAAGAATTAGCCCGTTGCCAAATTGCTCATAGAAGGTTCCGGCTGTTATCTCAAAATTCTGGTTGGTAAATGTTGCCCATCGATATGGAATTCCAATGCCATCGTTTATACCTCCCTGATTTGGATAACCCAGCAGGGTGTTCATATATCCCTCGTAACGAAATCCTGCCGAAAAATTGCCCAGGGTGTAAATGAAATTTGCGTATGAGTTAAGCATGGTTTTTTCGGCAGGCGAACTGGCCCCGATTATTGTGTCGGTAAGGTAGTACTGAGCGTCGGCCTGAAAATTGCCGCTCACCTGACCATAGTTCTGTTCTTGCGCTAAAACATGTAAAACCGGAATTAACACCGGAATTACCATCAAGAAGAATTTTCTCATGCGATAAAATTTTGTAATTACTGTAAACCTGTACAATGGAGCAAATTTAAAAACAAAACCGAAGTTAAATACACATGTGGGTGCATTTTTATTCGGTTCTGTATTTTGTTTTATAGGTGCTGTTGATTACACCAACTGCAATCAATTATTTGGGCGACTGTCCTTTGGCCACTTTTTTAACAGCTTCATACAGGCTGTTTTCGTCGCCTTCCATATAGCTTTTGTGCTGCCACACTACTTTTCCGTTTTTATCCAGTAAAAAAGTGTGAGGAACATCACTAACATTCATACCCCGTTTAAAATCGCTGTTCGGGTCGCAGAACACATCGAATTCCCAGGCTTTTCCATTAACAAATGGAGCTACCCGGCTCATGCTGCGTGAGTCGTCTATCGAGATCGCCACAATTTTAACGCCGGTTTCCTTCTGCCAGTCGGGATACAATTCGTTGTAGGCATTTAATTCTTTTACACAGGGTTTACACCAGGTTGCCCAAAAACAAACAATAACCGGTTTTCCGTTGTTTTTAATTATGTCTTTTGAGTTGACTGTTTTCCCGTTGAGGTCTTTAATCTGAACCTGTGGAATTTCTTGCGCCATAGCCGAGAGAGCTATAATTGAAGCAAAAAAGATTGAAACAAAAATCTTCATGAGTATTACATTTTGAATTAACAATTTATTCCATGCTGACCGCTCTGCAAAAAGCTTACCATAAATAAAAAAAGAGGGGAGTAAAGCCCCTCTTTTTTTATTATTCTGAGTTATTTGGTTATAACAACTTTTTCGGTACGGGTCAGGTTATCTTTGGTTATTTTGATAATATAGGTTCCCTGAGGCATGTTTTCGGTGCTGATTGATTCCAGTGCAGAAGCATTGCTGATGCGATGAATCATTTGACCGGTAATGTTGAAAATCTGTACGTCAGCATTTTCGGCATTGGCGATGTTGAGCACGTCGGTGGCCGGATTCGGGAATATTTTCAGACCTGCAATATTGGCCGGGTCAACCGATACAAAATCGCTCAATGGCATTTTAATGGAGTTGTAAATCTCACGGTCGTTCACATTTGAGTTATTCCAATCATTAACAAAAGCAATTAATGTCAGATTTCCAAGCACCCATTCACTGTCAACAGTATAGGTATAGGTTTTAGTGAATGTTGTGCCGGTGTTCCCATTTGGAATAGCTGTGGCATCACCATAGTTTGCTGTAATAGCATCTCTCATTGAATGGTTGTGAGTGTAATTATTCGATGCTCCTGCCTGCTCGCCAACGAGTCCGTCTTCCTGAATGTAAACGCTCAGACGGGGTGTTCCGGCAACTGTGCCTAAAAACTCGCCTGATACGGTTAAATTTAGCAATCCTGTTTCGGTATTGTAATTACCTTCCATTTCGAGACTGACATATGCTGGTTCATTTCTCATTTGATCCATTAAGCCGGTTGTATAGGAACTTGCCGGGAAAAATACAGGGCCCGGATCTCCATCAGGTGAAAGGAATTTTCTGTCGAGCATAATGCCAGGAGCATAGGTGGATCCCCCTGCATTATAGAAAAGAAGCAGCTGAGTGTTTTCCGGTATTGTCAGATCATCGGTATAGTAGCCTGCGTGATGCGACAACCAAATAATATTTGGTCTGGTGTTGGTCCAGTTCGTAAGATTGGTAATAGCTGCAGGGCAATTAGGGCATTCAGCAGTTGTAAAATGCTCCAGTAACACATTTCTTGAAACTGAATTTGAATTGGCAATAATATTTACTGAACTGGTATTGTCGCTGTCGTCATCCTCAACGCCATTTGGGTTAGAAACGATAATGTTTACAACATAAGGTCCATCGGTGCTGAAAACAGCAGGATTAAGATTATATGTAAAATTAACCGTCTGTCCCATGGTTGCATTGCAGGTGATTGTTTGGGGAGCAAGATTTTCTCCACCATCAATGTTGTATGTAACCTGAAACGAAGTCAGGGTAACTACACCGTTGTTAATTATGCGACCTTTTATATTTGTGTTTTGTCCGGTAACAGCATAATCGCCTTGACGTGCAGTCCAGGGAAGTGTGTTATTTGCAATGAGCTCAATTTCATTCTGCGGACAGCCCGAGCCCATACCCATAACCGATGCCTCACTGGAAAATTCACCGCCTTGGCCAATCATAACATCGTCGTAATAAACTTTGTAATAACCCGACCCGTAATTGCAGCAGATGCCATCGCCATATTCATCGTAAATGTAAAAGGCATAGCAGCCGGTTCCGTCAACATCAATGGGTGCAATAGTCTGCACTGCTGAAACATTGGTGTAAGGGCCTCCTTCAGCCAGAACATCATTGTTCAAAGTGTTAACAACTTCCCAAGTGGTTTCGCTGCCATAATTATCGGTTTTCAGCTCGATGGCAATCGTGTGCTGCCCGAAACTGATACCTGCCATTGCTATCAGAATGATGCTGAGAAAAAAGTGTTTCATAAATTTCAGATATTAGTTAATAATCAATATTTCAAGCTACAATAATATGAAATAAAATTATTGAAACCACGCGCAGTTAATCAATATTATACCATTAGTTATTTTGCTGTAACAAAATGTATAAAACATAAATTATTGTTTTAAACAAAGGCTATTATGCAATATATTTGTAAAAAAATATAATTATGAACCCGTTGTGCATTTAGGACAAATTTAGTTTAATTTTATTTACGGGTCTATCAAAAACGAATTTGTTGAGGAATTGAATAAGAGTTAGTGCTGAAATTTTTGCAAGGATTCGGGTTTTAAAACCATCAAACGACTTGGCATAATTTCTTCTAATCATGAACTGGTCACACAACTGGGAGAATAAAGTTTCAATTCTTTTTCTGAATTTTCTAAAGATAAATGGTTGCAACTTGAAATTAGCCTGATTTTTTCTCATAGGGGTTTGCAACTTAATATTAACTGAATTGAAAAGGTCTAATTGTATCTCAGCCGACAAGTACCCCTTATCCCCAAGCAAGGTACAGTCAGCCATTTGAGCTTTAATATCTTTCAAGTAATGAATATCATGCACAGAGGCAGGGGTTAAATCAATACTATGAAATATCCATGAGCGAATAAAAATAAGCACACCAACCGCGATGAATATTTACCTTCGTAGCAAACTTAATTGCTATGACAGAGATAAAATTTCCTCAGGTTGTAAAGGTAGGCTGTGGTCTTGATGTTCACAGGAG
>JAKQPY010000167.1:0-2095 GCA_029564465.1 Bacteroidota bacterium
TCGGTATTTGTTTACACGATAGTAGTTCTCGTTTTAAAGTTTTCGTAATCTTCGGCTGATGAAGTACTTTGTTGTTGCAGGAGAAGCATCGGGCGATTTGCACGCATCAAATCTGGCCGAAGGTATTAGGCTGCACGACAAAGAAGCTGTTTTTGAGGCCTGGGGTGGCGACCTGATGGCAAACAAAGGAATAACCATTCACAAGCATATCAGAGAGCTTGCGTTTATGGGATTTACCGAAGTATTGGCAAATATTCGTACCATATTCCGTAATATCGCCTTGGTGAAGGAGCAAATAGTACAGTTTTCGCCCGACGCGCTGATATTGGTTGACTATCCGGGGTTCAACATGCGGATAGCCAAATGGGCTCACCAACAAGACATCAAAGTATATTACTATATCTCTCCCAACGTATGGGCATGGAAGTCGGGCAGGGTTCATCACTTCGAGAAATATTGTGAGAAGCTGTTTGTAATTCTACCTTTTGAAAAAGATTTCTACAAAAAATTCAACATTGACGTTGAATACGAAGGTCACCCGTTGATTGATGCCATCGAGGGATTTCGTGAAAACAAATCATCGATTGTAAACATAGAGCAAACCGACAACCGACCTGTGATTGCCTTGTTGGCCGGAAGCCGAAAGCAGGAGATTAAGCGAATGCTTCCTATCATGCTGAAGTTGCCCGACTATTTCCCTGACTACCGTTTTATAGTTGCAGGAGCACCGGCCATCGACCAATCCTATTATGATTCCTTTCTGAAGGGCAGCAAGGTCGGTCTGGTGATGAATCAAACCTATGCTTTGTTGTCGCAGGCAACGGCAGGTGTTATTGTATCGGGAACAGCTACACTCGAAACCGCAATTTTCGGGGTGCCACAGGTGGTGGGATACCGGGCAGGGCTTATTTCGGCCCTGATAGCAGGCGCCGTAATGAAAGTAAAATATATTTCGTTGCCAAACCTTATTCTAAACAAAAAAGCGGTTACCGAATTGCTTCAGTATCAGTTTAGCGAAAAAAGGCTGGTTGAAGAATTGCAGCGTATACTTCCCCAGAAGCCTGCAAGAGAAGAAATGCTGGCTGATTATGCAAAGCTTCACGAAATGTTGGGGCAACGGGGTGCATCGGTACGGGTCGGCGAAAAAATCGTAGTAATGCTCAAGAATGAAGTGTAAGCTTATATTCATAGCACTTGTTAGCTTTATTGTAACAGCTTCAGCCCAACAGGTAAGGGTAGCGGTTTTTTACGCTGAGAAGCCCAACAAACTTGTTTTTACTATTGTCAAAGGAAATTACAGCGTACAATCAGGTGATTCAATTATTGGTACACTTCCCTCTAAAACCCCAGTTCATATCAGCTACCTGACGGGAAAAATCCTGATTCAATACGGCGATACAATACTACAGTGTAAGCCCGAGGCTTACCTTTCGGGAGATACCGAGGCAGAGTTTATTTTAAATACAGTACCGGCAAAAGGCGCCGACAGAAACTACGAAGGAAGCCTTCAAGTAAAGTACCAGGATGGTTACTTACTGGCAATCAATTGCATTTCGCTTGAACAATATGTTGCGGCAGTAACCGAAACCGAAGGTGGGTACAAAAAACCGGCGGAGTTTTATAAATCGCAGGCCATAATTACCCGGACCTATGCATTAAAAAACTTTGAACGGCATAAGCAGGAAGGGTTTGAACTATGCGATGGAACACATTGTCAAGCCTATAAAAAGAAATGCACAAGTCCGGATATTGTGGCTGCGGTAAATGCGACACAGGGACTGGTATTGGTAAACGACAGCTACGAATTAATCATGGCAGCTTACCATTCCAATAGTGGAGGAGTAACCATGAATTCGGAAGATGTTTGGATAAGTGCACTCAGTTATCTGCGATCGGTAAACGACAAGTACTATGTGTATGGTCGCAACGCCGTTTGGCAAAAGAACATTACGGCAGAACAGTGGAAGTCTTTTCTTAAAACCAAAGGAGTCGATATAAACGTTTCGATCGATTCGCTATTAATCACCGAAACAGGGCGTGCTGCTAAAGCCAACATCAGGGGAAAATCGTTTCCCATGACCGAAGTAAGACATTA
>JAKQPY010000174.1:0-6870 GCA_029564465.1 Bacteroidota bacterium
TTTTCGGGTTCCCGATCTGATAATTCATAGCACAACCATTCAAACGGGCAATGATAACCTGCATTGGGATAATGAACCCTCAATTTATCCTAATCCGGCAAATAATTTTCTCTTTGTTGAAAATGCTATTGGGTTAAAAATCAGTGTTTATTCAGCATCCGGCGTTAAATTACTGGAGTTTATTGCTGATTCCCCCAAAAAAGTAATCGACGTATCGACATTGCCCGGGAATGGATTTACCGTTGTAGTTGAAGGTGAATCCGGAGTTTTTTCAAAAAAAATCATAAAAAATTAAAAATCCATGCAACCATTTTTCATTTGAATAAGTTATGTAGTTGTGCAAAGCGACAATAATTAAGTAAGCGTGTTTGTTAAGGGTAGTTGTTTTCAGAAACAGCTGCCCTTTTTTGTTGCTAAAAAGTGCGAAACCGAATCCGAAGAAATTGAAAAATTCTTTGCAGGTTACAAATATATGCTTTCTCGTTGATTAACAATGCAATAAATGAAAAATTTATTTGATTTGACTTGTTTTCTAAAAATCAAAAACATATTTTTGTCGCCCAAATTTCATTAAACAATTGTGCTTTTAAAATGTTAGTAGTACAGTTTTTGAGGAATGTGTAATAAAATGATGAGCATTTTGAAATGAATTCTAACTTAAAAATGAATATATGAAGAAGAGAATCTCCCTGATTATCGTAGCGTTATTAAGTCCGTTTATTACCATGGCAAGTGAGGCAGACCTTACGGTTCCCGATTTGGGAAATGGTCACAACATTCTGTTGTGGGGATTGCTGGTTGTTCTATTTGGATTTTTATTTGGCTTGTACCAGTTTTTGAAAATCAAGAAAATCAAGGCGCATAAATCGATGTTGAATGTTGCCAACATCATTTGGGAGACATCAAAAACGTATTTGATGCAGCAAGGTCGGTTTTTACTGATATTGTTTGCTATTATTGGATCTGTGATTGCCATTTATTTTGGATTTTTGGCGAAACCGGAGTCGGTTGCTTCCGGCGAAATCAGTAGCCTTGGCTTTGTTTTGAATGTTTTGCTGTGGACGGTTTTAGGTATTGCCGGATCGTATGCAGTTGCGTGGTTCGGTATCCGTATAAACACGTTGGCAAATAGCCGTACTGCTTTTGCATCCCTTAAGGCAAAACCCTGGTTGTTGTCGAAAATACCATTACAGGCCGGAATGAGTGTGGGAGTGTTGCTGATTACTGTGGAATTGCTGATGATGCTCATTATTTTATTGTTTGTTCCCGGCGAACTTGCCGGTGCCTGTTTTGTGGGTTTTGCCATTGGTGAATCGCTGGGTGCTTCGGCGCTGCGTATTGCAGGTGGTATTTTTACCAAGATTGCCGACATTGGAGCTGACCTTATGAAGATTGTTTTTAAAATCGGAGAAGACGATCCGCGGAACCCTGGAGTTATCGCTGACTGCACCGGCGACAATGCCGGAGATTCGGTTGGCCCAACTGCTGATGGATTCGAAACCTATGGCGTTACCGGTGTTGCATTGATTTCATTTATTATTTTGGCCGTAATGAACGTCGATTTTCAGGCTTCATTTATTGTGTGGATTTTTGTAATGAGGTTACTTATGTTGTTTACATCGGTTGGGGCTTACGTAATTAACGATGTTATTTCTGCATCTCGTTTTCGCAATAAAAAGTCATTCAACTTTGAATCGCCTCTTACAAGTTTAGTTTGGATTACATCAATAATTTCGATTGCAGGCACCTATTTGGCAAGCTATTTCCTTTTAAGCGGTATAGCAGGAATGAGTGAAACCGGTCTTTGGTGGAAATTAGCCACTATTATTTCGTTTGGAACTGTTGCTGCGGCATTAATTCCCGAATTTACAAAAGCATTTACCAGCAGCAAGTCTCGTCATGTTCAAGAAGTTGTTACTGCGTCGGGCGAAGGTGGACCTTCTTTAAATATACTATCGGGTTTGGTTGCCGGTAATTTTAGTGCTTTCTGGAAAGGAATGCTGATTGTTGCTCTTATGACAGGAGCGTATTTTGTAAGCACCTTGGGTCTCGACCAATTTATGGCATACCCCTCAATTTTCGCTTTTGGTCTTGTGGCTTTTGGCTTTTTGGGTATGGGGCCGGTAACCATTGCTGTCGATAGCTATGGACCTGTTACCGACAACGCTCAGTCGGTGTTCGAATTGTCGCGCATTGAGGCTATCCCTGGTATTGAAGTGGAAATCGAAAAAGAACACGGCTATAAACCCAATTTCGAAACCGGGAAACACCTCCTTGAAGAAAACGACGGTGCCGGAAATACTTTTAAAGCCACGGCTAAGCCTGTGCTAATTGGAACGGCTGTTATTGGTGCCACCACTATGATTTTCTCGATCATTCTGGTATTGCAGAAATTTGGCTTGCTTGCAATTTCGCTTACTGATGCACCGGTAATTTTAGGTTTTATCACAGGCGGTGCAGTTATTTACTGGTTTTCGGGTGCCTCAATGCAGGCAGTTACAACCGGAGCCTATCGCGCTGTTGCCTTTATTAAAAAGAACATCAACCTCGATAAAGAAGAAGCCGATATTGAAGACTCGAAAAAGGTGGTTCTTATATGTACCAAATATGCCCAGAACGGAATGTGGAACATTTTTGTGGTACTGATGTCGCTTACCCTTGCATTTGCATTTATCGATCCCAACTTTTTTGTGGCTTATCTTATCAGCATTGCTATTTTTGGACTGTTTCAGGCAATTTATATGGCCAACGCAGGTGGTGCATGGGACAATGCTAAAAAAGTGGTTGAAGTCGAGATGAAACAAAAAAACACCCCGCTTCATGATGCAACTATCGTGGGTGATACCGTGGGCGATCCCTACAAAGACACCACTTCTGTGGCATTGAATCCAATCATTAAATTTTCGACACTATTTGGCCTTTTAGCTGCCGAAATTAGTGTGGGAATGATAGTTGCAGGCTATTCCGAAATTGCACGCTGGATTGGTGTTGCATTTCTGGTAGTTGGACTTTTGTTTGTGTATAGATCGTTCTATGGAATGCGCATCGAGAAAAAATAAATTCTATGTGACGAAATTCAGCTGCATGTTCCGCATTGTGAATGTGCAGCTTTTTTTACATACTTTTGTAAACCATGAATTTACTGAAAAATAACGAAATAGACCTGATGTCGCCGGTGGGTTCTTCCGAGAGCCTGATGGCAGCTATACAGGCAGGAGCACGATCAGTTTATTTTGGTGTAGGAAAACTCAATATGAGGTCTCGGTCAACAGTAAACTTTACCATTGATGACCTGCATAACATTTCGGATATTTGCCGCGAAAACAGGGTTAACACGTATCTTACGGTAAACACGGTAATTTATGATGAGGAAATTGATGAAATGCACGAACTGCTTCGGGCCGCAAGCCGTTGTGGAATCAGTGCCATCATTGCTTCCGATGTTGCGGTAATGCAGTTCGCCCGTCAAACCGGTCTTGAAGTACACGCATCAACACAGGTAAATATCAGCAATACTGAGGCAGTGCGTTTTTTTTCGCAGTGGTGTGATGTAGTGGTTTTGGCCAGAGAGTTGAATCTTGAACAAGTTTCACGAATAAACCAAAACATTGTCAGCCAAAATATTTGTGGCCCATCGGGAAAACCTGTAAAAACAGAGATGTTTGTTCACGGAGCCTTATGCATGGCTATTTCGGGCAAATGCTACCTCAGTTTACATGAGTATGCAAAATCGGCTAACCGTGGCGCATGCTTTCAATCGTGCCGGCGTTCCTATCGTGCTATCGACAATGAGTCGGGCTATGAGTTGGAAATCGACAACGAGTACATTATGTCGCCCAAAGACTTAAAGACCATCCATTTTCTTAACAAAATAATTGATGCGGGTGTGAGCGTGCTTAAAATTGAGGGAAGGGCACGTGCTCCGGAATACGTAAAAACAGTTACAGCCTGCTACCGCGAAGCCATCGACTCCATAGCAGCCGGCACATATAACGAAGTTTTAATCGGGGAATGGAACCAACGTCTGAGTACTGTATTTAACAGGGGCTTCTGGGATGGGTATTATCTGGGACAGAAACTGGGTGAATGGAGCATGCATTATGGTTCAGCAGCGACCCGTACCAAAACCCATATTGGCCGGTGTACGAATTACTTCGCAAAATCGAAAGTAGCTGAGTTCATCATCGAAACGCCGGATGTGTTACGTATGGGTAACGAAGTAATGGTATCAGGGCCAACAACCGGTGTTGTTGAGTTTGTTGTTGACGAAATGCGGGTGGATGATGGGCTTGTGGAAAAATGTGAAAAAGGCTTGCCTTTTTCGATGAAAACGCCGGAACCGGTGCGGCGCAACGATAAATTGTATCTGTATATATCCGAAATCAAAAAATAGCTTAACGGGCTACCGAAAGCTTTTTGGTAATACGTTTTCCGTCGGCATTTATCTGAACGAAATATAAACCAGCACGGAAATTATCAACAGGAATTGTGTAGGAACCGGATTGGTCAAATTCTTTGGTATAAATCAACTTTCCCGTTATGTCGAGAATATCGATACGGGCATGACGGAAGCTGAGTTCGTTCATGTCGATTACCACCTGATCGCTGGCGGGGTTGGGGTAAATATTTACTTTTAGATCGACCATGATATCTTCGATGTCAACCAAACATGCCACCGGACGAATATCGGTGGAAGTGGCGAATCCAAATTTTTGAGGGCAGCTGTACCAAACGCCTCCAATATTGGCATATAAGGTATTATAGGCATTATATCCATTTCGCGGTGAAGCCACACTTACCGAAAAACGGTCATCACTGATGCCATCGTTGTCGGAATCGGGATAATTAATGCTGAAGCCTGCATAGAACGGGCCTTCAATTTCGATGGGCGGGTTAAATGTGATTACCGAATAAAAATTATCGGGAATATCTTTAATAAAAACTTTTTTCTCAGCAAGAATTGAATCCGGATAGGGTGTGCTACCTTCCCATACATAGAACTTTACATAGGAGTTCACCGAAGCATAATCAGATGTACGCACCGGTACTATCAGGGCTTCGATTTTCGAAAAGCTGTGGTCATCATAGAAATCGGCATACATGCGGACCCGCTGGCTGTTGTGTCCGGCAATTTCGCCCCATCCTGATACCGGGACTGTGGTTATTAGCTCTGAACTAGCTATGTTCGAAAGAGTATCACAATATTGTGCGACGGGACCGGTGAAAACATAGATGTAATCGTTTTTTGTAATATAATTCGTTCCACAGGCATTATTTACGGTAAGGGTAACATCGAAGATTCCCGGGTAATTATATTCAATGCCATTGGTAATATTGCTTGCATTTGAGTAATTCGGATATCCGTATTCAAAATACCAATTCCAGTTGGTCGGGTTATTAACCGACAGGTCTTCGAAATACACCTTGGTGCCTGATACAATGAGCCGGTTATTTGCCCTGAAATCCGGTATCGGGTACGTAGTGCAGGGTGGATTGTCGTCAACAATGATATATCCGGTACGAATCAGGCTATCGGTTCCCAGATTGTTCATGGCAACCAGTTTTACGGTGTAAACACCCTGAGTCATGTATTGAATATTTTGTGGGTGTTGTTCCTCTGATGTTGGAGTGTTGGCACCTTGAAATGTCCATGTCCATCTGTAGGGATGACCATAGGTAAGATCATGGAAATTTACCGATTCACCGGGCTCTATTACCGTACGGTCAGCGATGAAATTTACCTCGGGTGGTTCTGACGCCAAAGGAACAACTTTAATGTAGTCTTGTTTTAGTTCAGTGTCAGAATTACCATCTTCGTCGGTAACCGTAAGCGAAACATCATAAACCCCAGCTGTGGCATACGAAATCGGTCCTGCGTTTTCGTCAGATGAGTTAAATGGCAAGCCTCCCTCGAATGCCCAGAGAACTTCGCTGAATGGTCCGTTTACCGAAGTATTGGTGAAATTTACCGAACCACCTTCGGTAATTAGTATATAGTCAGCGGTAAAATTTGCAATTGGCAGATCGGTTTGAGCATTAACCGTAATACAGCCGGTGCAGGTGTAAGTATCGGTGTTGGTGGAGTTCTGAACATTCAGGATTACATCGTAAACACCTGCGGTATAGTAGCATATATTGGTAGGGTTCTGACTGAGTGAGGCAGTGGTCTGGGCTCCCACAAAAGTCCATTCCCAATAGGTGGGGTTTCCCGTTGAAATATCTGTAAAATCGATGCATTCGCCGGCGTTGATAACATATGCCGATGCAGTAAAGTTGGCTTCAAGAATTAATCCACCACCGCCAATATCGCCTGCAGCTATTGTTGTTCCGTTTGTGTCGTTGTATGCCCAGTCGATTACTGTAACCACGTTGGTGCCCGATACACTGATGCGAATCCAACCATAAAACGTATCAGCACCCACCATGAACTTGACTCCGATAAAACGGTTCGATTGATTTATCCATGTGGTGTAGGCTCCGCTGCGAATGTAGGCATCCGATGGAGCGGCCGTGCCACTGAAACTACTGCCGGCTCCCACGTTTGTACCATTCGACAACACATTTACTCCCCAGACGCCTCCCTGATCGGCACCCACAACATCGGCTCCCGTGGCCTGGCAAACAAATAGAATGTTGTAAATGCCCGCTCCTGTATTTACGTTGTTCTGAATGGAAAAATCATTTACAGCATCGCCATTCAAGTCAATAAAATATTCGGTATCACCCGGCAGAATTATCTGGTCGGGGTTTACGTTGTGATATACTATATCGGCAGAAACATGCAGCGAAACCATGAACAGCATCAACAGGAGTATAGTTTTTATTTTCATAAATCAATCAATTTATGTTCGTTTGACGCAAACCGACACG
>JAKQPY010000280.1:0-38007 GCA_029564465.1 Bacteroidota bacterium
GCTCAGCGGAACGGTAATCGAAGCATAGACAGGGGTTACGAGAAAGTGGCTTCGGATGCACCCTTCGATTAGCGCTTCACTTCGTTTCGCTACTCAGGGTGACAAATGTAAAATGCCGCCCCTTCTGTCTTCTGTATTCTGTCTTCTGTATTCTTAACAAGCAATCATCTTCCTTCGCCAAAGCGTTGTCCGATGTATTGCAGCAGGGCAAAAATTTCGTCGGGGTTGGTTGCGGTTACCAGTTTCATGCGGGTTTCTTTAAAATCGGGAATTCCCTTGAAGTAGGTGCAAAAGTGCCGGCGCATTTCGAAAATGACACGGGGTAGTTTCTTATATTCCAGCGATTTGGTAAAATGCAATGTAGCCAGTTCAACCGTCTCGTTGAAGCTTAGCGGGGGCAGTTCGGTGCCGTGCTCTAAAAAGTGCTTTATTTCCGCAAAAATGCGCGGGCGTCCCACGCTTGCCCTTCCTATCATTATTCCATCAACGCCATAAGTGTCGAAAGCCGCTTTAGCCGATGGTCCGTCGTGGATGTCGCCATTCCCGATAATGGGAATGTGAATGGCCGGGTGGTTTTTCACCTCACCGATCAGCGTCCAGTCGGCTTCGCCCTTGTACATCTGCGAACGTGTGCGACCATGAATGGTCAAAGCCTGAATTCCTGCATCCTGAAGCCTTAGAGCAATCTCAACAATGTTTTTGCTGTTTTCGTCCCAGCCGAGGCGTGTTTTCACGGTAACCGGTTTTTTAACGGCTTTTACAACTCGGGCGGTAATATCGGCCATCAGTTCGGGGTAGCGCATCATACCACTGCCGGCTCCGCGGTTGGCAATTTTTTTAACGGGACAGCCGAAATTAATATCAATGGTATCGGGATTGGCTGCCTCAGCAATCAGCGCGGCTTCCACCATCGATTCGGGAATATGCCCGTAAATCTGAATACCAATGGGTCGTTCGTTTTCGCTGATGTTCAGTTTTTCAACACTTTTACGGCCTTCGTGGAGCAATCCGTCCGACGAAATAAATTCGGTAAAAACCATATCAGCCCCAAAATGTTTGCACAGAAAGCGGAACGAAGGATCGGTAACATCCTCCATAGGCGCCAGCAGCAGTGGCCTGTTGCCCAGATTTATGGAACCTATCTGCACCGGATTATTGATTATTGCCGGAAAACAGTACTAAAGCTTTTTCTTGATTTCGTATTCTTCGAAAGCTTCAATCACATCATCCACTTTAATGTCGTTGTATTTTTCGATGTTCAGGCCGCACTCAAGACCCGATACAACTTCTTTTGCATCGTCTTTAAAGCGTTTGAGCGATTCGAGTTCACCGGTATATACCACAATTCCGTCGCGGATGAGGCGCACTTTGGCAGACCTGAGAATTTTACCTTCGGTAACGATACACCCTGCCACCGTTCCCACTTTGGTAATTTTAAACACATCTTTAACCACAGCCGATCCCAGTACTTTCTCCTTGATTTCGGGCGAAAGCATTCCTTCCATAGCGTCCTTGATTTCGTTGATAGCATCGTAGATGATGGAATACAGCCTGATGTCGATTTGTTCTTTTTCGGCCAGTTTACGAGCACTCACGGCAGGGCGCACCTGGAACCCGATGATAATGGCGTCGGAAGCCGCTGCCAACATAACATCCGATTCCGAAATCTGACCCACGGCTTTGTGGATAACGCTCACCTGAACCTCTTCGTTCGACAGCTTGATGAGCGAATCGCTCAGGGCTTCAATCGAGCCGTCAACGTCACCCTTCACAATGAGTTTAATTTCGTGGAAATTACCCAGGGCCAGACGACGTCCGATTTCGTCGAGTGTAATGTATTTCTGAGTGCGCAATCCTTGTTCACGCTGTAACTGTAAGCGTTTGTTGGCAATGGTTTTGGCTTCATGCTCTGTTTCCATCACATTGAATTTATCACCGGCCTGTGGTGCCCCGCTGATACCCAGCACAACTACCGGAGTCGAGGGACCTGCTTTCACAATTTTTACACCGCGTTCGTTGTGCATGGCTTTTACCCTGCCGGTATAGCTTCCGGCAAGAATAATGTCGCCTACTTTTAAGGTACCCGATTGCACCAGTATAGTCGATGTGTAACCCTTGCCTTTGTCGAGCGCTGATTCCACCACGGTTCCAATGGCTCTTTTGTCGGGGTTGGCTTTCAGATCGAGAAGTTCTGCTTCGAGCAGCACTTTTTCGAGCAACAGATCAACATTAAGGCCTTGCTTGGCACTGATATCCTGCGATTGGTATTTTCCACCCCATTCTTCTACAAGATAGTTCATAGCGGCCAGTTGTTCCTTTATTTTTTCGGGATTGGCATTGGGCTTGTCTATTTTGTTAATGGCGAACACAATGGGAACACCGGCAGCCGAAGCATGGTTAATGGCTTCGATGGTTTGTGGCATCACTTCGTCGTCGGCAGCTACCACAATAATGGCAATGTCGGTGATTTGTGCACCACGGGCACGCATGGCAGTGAAAGCTTCGTGTCCCGGAGTATCGAGGAAGGTGATTTGTTTCCCGCTGTCGAGCACCACACTGTATGCTCCGATGTGCTGGGTTATTCCCCCGGCTTCACCGGCCACCACATTGGTATGCCTGATATAGTCTAGCAATTTGGTTTTACCGTGGTCAACGTGCCCCATCACGGTAACAATAGGCGGGCGATGCACGAGGTCGTCCTCGTGATCTTCTTCTTCTTCTTCGATGTCGCTCAATACCTCAGCGCTTACGAATTCTACCTTATATCCGAATTCATCAGCCACCAAAGCCATGGTTTCGGCATCAAGACGCTGGTTGATCGAAACAAATAAACCCAGATTCATGCAGGTAGCAATAATTTCGTTCACCGGCAACTGAATCATGGTGGCCAGCTCGTTTACCGAAACAAATTCGGTTACTTTCAGTATGTTTTTCTGGGCCTCGTTTTCTTCGAATTCGGCCTGCATACGCTGACTGACAATGTCGCGCTTTTCGCGACGGTATTTCGATGTTTTCGATTTTTGTTTGGTGGAAGTCAGCCGGGCCAGTGTTTCCTTAATCTGTTTCTGAACCTGTTCGTCCGATACTTCGGGTTTGATGTCGCGTTTTGGTTTTTTCTTGCTACCGGCAACCGATTCCTTGGGTTTCAGTTTCGACTGATCCTTGTTTTTCGAGACATCAATTTTAACGGTTTCCTTGCGGATACGTTTGCGTTTTTTCTTTTGCTCGCGTTCTTTTTCGCGTTCCTGTTTGCGCTCAACTTTTTCCTGTTCGCGTTTTTTCCGGATGTCTTCTTCTTTCTTTACAAAATCATCGATATTGATTTTCCCGATAACGCTGGGTCCGGTAAGTTTATCATATTTTGTTTTGATAAAATTATCGGATTCTTCAACCGGTTTTGTTTCTTCAACCGGAGCGGTAACTTCGGGTTCAACAATAACCGGCTCATCAACCGGCAATACTTCGGCAACCGGTTCAGGTTCGGTAGGTGTCACGGTTTTATCAGAGCCTGACTTTTTCTTTTTATCGGGACGTGTTTTCTGGTTCAGTGCATCGATATCGATTTTGCCGAGTACTACCGGCGATTTAACCGTTTTGGTTTCGGTTACGGGTTCCTCTTTTACCTCAACAGGGGCAGCTTTAGGTTCGGGTTCAGGCTTGGGTTCTTCCTGCGCAACGGGCGGTTCAGCCTTTTTTACCTCAGGCTTGGGTTCCGCGGTTTTCTTTTTATTTACCTCGTCAAGGTTGATTTTGCCGACAATTTTTGGGCCTTCGAGACCTGAAGAGTCTTTGATGAGCAGTTCTTTTTCCTCTGACTTTTCCTCCTCGAAACGTTGCGGTTCGGCAGCAGTTTCAACAGTACCCACTTTTTTCTCTTTGCTGCGGGCCGAAATATCGAGCGATTGTTCCTTCAGACTGATTGAATCGCTGAATTCTTTGCGCAACAGGGGCAATAATTCCACCGGAATTCTTACGTTCGGGTTGGAATCGATTTTATGTCCCTTTTTAGCCAAAAAATCAACAATGGAATTTGTACCGACATTGAGTTCGGCAGCTAAGGTTGCTAATTTTTGAGGCTTGTTGTCTGTATCCATAATGTAAAATTAATCTGTAAAAATCCTGTACGTGTTTTATTCAAACTCCGATTTCAAAACTGCAATAATCTCTTTAACGGTTTCTTCTTCCAGGTCAGCGCTCTTTTCGATAAAGGCCGGGTCAAGTTCCAGTACACTTTTGGCAGTGTCGCAACCAATGGCTTTCAGTTTATCAATAATCCAGCCATCAATTTCATCGGCGAATTCATCCAGGTCAACATCTTCCTCGTCGTCGTTCATTTCGCGGTACACATCAATGGTGTAGCCAACCAGCTGACTGGCCAGTTTAATATTCAGTCCACCCTTCCCAATTGCCAGCGAAACCTGATCGGGTTTCAGATATACCTCTGCTTTTTTGGTTTCGGGAACCAGCTTGATACTGGTAATTTTTGCAGGGCTCAGGGCACGCTGAATGTACAGTTGTGTATTGTTGGTGAAGTTAATCACGTCGATATTTTCGTTGCGCAACTCCCTTACGATACCATGAATACGGCTTCCTTTCATTCCCACACAGGCTCCTACAGGGTCAACCCGTTCGTCATACGATTCCACGGCAATCTTAGCCCTTTCGCCCGGTATGCGTACAATTTTTTTAATCGTGATGAGTCCGTCAAAAATTTCGGGAACTTCCTGCTCAAATAATCTTTCGAGAAATAATTCAGAGGTACGCGACAGGGTAATTTTCGGTGAATTGTTTTTGAATTCCACATTTCCGATAACCGCACGTACTGTATCTCCCTTCCGGAAAAAGTCGGTGGGAATCTGCTCGGTTTTAGGGAGTATCAGTTCGTTGCCTTCGTCGTCGAGTATGAGAATTTCTTTTTTCCAGATCTGATATACTTCGCCCGAAACAATGTCGCCAATGCGGTCTTTATATTTATTAAATATATTGTCTTTTTCGAGTTCGGCAATTTTTGCCTGAAGGTTTTGCCTCAGGGCAAGAATGGCGCGGCGTCCGAAGTCAATCAGCTTCACTTCATCGATAAAACTTTCGCCCACTTCGGAATATTCGTCAATTTTTTGAGCATCGCTGAGTTTTATTTCTTTGTAAGGATCCTGAATCTCGAGATCTTCAACCACAATGCGGGTTCTCCATATTTCGAAGTCGCCTTTATCGACGTTGATGATGATGTTGAAATTTTCGTCGCTGCCAAACAGTTTAATCAGGGTGGCCCTGAAAACACTTTCGAGTACGCTGATCATCGTGGGGCGATCAATGTTTTTCAGTTCTTTAAACTCCGAAAAGGTTTCGATCAGATTGTTGTGTTCCATTGTTAGATGAATATTATGTTTTTAAAAAATAATTCTTTCGGTACATGCTTTAATATTGTTGAACTCTATTGATTGTGGCTGAGGTTCTTCTGCGTTTTTAGCGGCTTTTTTTGCCTTATCGGGCAATACCACAATCTCGGCTTCGCTTACTTCGCTGAGTATTCCTGCAATTTTAATTCCGTCTTTACAAACCACTTCAACCGGCCGGCCAATGCTTTTATGGTATTGCTGAATCACTTTGAAGGGTTTCCCGACTCCGGGCGATGACACTTCGAGTTCGAATTCGACATTTTCGGCGTCGAGAATGCTTTCGATACGACGGCTGAGTTTTTTGCATTCATCGATGGTAAGCCCTTTGTAATTGTCGATATACACACGTACTGCGTTGCCGCTTTTCACCTGAACATCAACCAGAAACTGGCTTTCGGTCAGCAGCTCCGACACCATACCCGTTATGTATTCTTTCTCTATCATTTTTAATTCTAATAAAACAGGGGACAATGTCCCCTGACCACAATCATATCTTCTTCGCGCTGCAAATGTACAACAGTTTTGTTACAATGCAATACTATTCTTCAGTTTTCTTTGTGTTCTTGTCATCATCAGCCGTCATATCGCTTAATTGCGGTATGAACGGACATATTGCCGGTACAAGTTTTTCGACGTGACCATACAGCAACGACCCGTTCAGATAATCGGTTTTTACCCATTGCTTGTCGTGGTTAAACCGGTTGAACATGAATATAATTCCACTCAGTATAAAGGCAATTTTTAACGCACCGAAAACGACACCCCCCAACTTATTCAGCCAGTCGAGCTTGATGGTATTCACAAAACGGTCGAGAAGTCCCGAGATAAGAAATACACCGATGATGATAGCCAGAAAAGTTACAGCAAAGGCAATAACCGGGATGTACTGGGCCGATGCCGACGTGTAAGAGTCAACATATTGTTCGGTATACACCGAGAGCTTCATCGCACCCCAGATTCCCAGTATGAGGGCTGCCAGGCTGCCGGCTTCTTTTATCAGTCCGTTGCGAAATCCCTTGAACCCAAACCAGATGAGCGGAATGATAATAATTATGTCGATTGCGTTCATACCATTCAGTTTTGTGTGCAAGTATATGAAAAAAAATGGAGATTGCATGCGGCTTATTGCGCTGCGGCTTTCTGCTTATCTGTCGTGTCTCCTGATTTGCATTTCGAAAAAACCGGTATTTTTGCACCCAAGTAATATGACTGGTATGGACATCCCCGATAATGTTTTCAGCAGCAGCTACGAGGTATATTCTACTGATGTCGATCGGTTCAGGCGCATAAAACCATCGACGCTGTTTTCGTTCATGGTCGAAACGGCATGGAAGCAGGTGAAAACTTATGGTATTGGCCACGAAACCGAAGCCTCTGCGCATATTTGGGTGCTCAGCAGCCTCGACCTCGAAATACATCATAACATCGCATGGCAGGATGTTATTACTATAAAAACTTGGCCGAGGCCCCCTGTCGGTCTTTTTTTTCTGCGCGATTTTGCCATTTTTTTACCTGACGGCACCCTGGCTGCCGCCGCTACCAGTTCATGGCTGTTTATTAACCGCGCTACACGATTGCCCGACCGCAATGCCGTGAAGCAACTCAGCCTGCCATACTGCCACCAACGTATTCTTGGGCGCGATCCGAAACGACTTTCCGAAAAATCCGGTTACGAAGCGATGGCAAGGTATTATCCCCGTTTCAGCGATTTCGATTTTCATGCACATGTCAACAATTCGGTATATGTCGGCTGGATATTCGATTCCTACAATGCCTGTTTTCATGAACAGCATAGTCCACTCAGGATTCAGCTTGATTTTATACACGAGCTTACCTCCGGTGACGAAATTTCGATTGGGATGTACCGGCAGGGACTAACCCATTACTTCGACGGTAGGATAAGCGAAACAGAGATATTGTGTTTCAGGGGATTGGTCGAATGGACGCCTATTTAATAGTCTAGATTATTTGAACTTTTTAAATACAAATAGGCATTGTTAATTCCAAATATTATTATTTGTAAATACTCTTTAAAATATTATTGTAAAGTTTTAGCTTAATATGTAATAAAAATTTGATTTTACTGTTTTTGATATAATGTTTAGCAATAATAACTAATTCTGTGTGAAATGAAAAAACTGTTGGTTTTATCTATGGGCGTATTATGGGCGGGTATTCTTTTTCAGATCATCCCAGTTTTTTTTGTGAATAATTTGTTTGCCCAGGTTTCCTTTGTTAAAAGGAATGATTTGCTTGCAAAAGACTTATTAGGACCTGGGATAACTAGCTACGCAGATTATCAGTTAATTATGTCTGCCAATAGCAAAGATACTAAGGCAGAGAAACATGTTCTTGACTCTGTAATTGAGGAGAATTTTTTAAATGGTCTATTAAGTGAAAGTTCTAAAAAGAGATGTTTTTATTATAATCAAAATGGTGCAGTTGATTCAATAATTGAATTTGCATATTTTACGTCTGAAGCAATGTATCGTCCTTCAAGTAAAACAGTATTTATTTACAGTTTGAACTCGACTAAACTGACTGAGGAATTGTTATATTATGCCAATGAAAATCAAGATTGGATACCCGGTAGAAAAAAACAATTTTTATATTCTGTCGATAATATGACTTTCACGATAGTGATGTCAATGTATTTACAAGAAACGGGAGAATGGACATTGTTCAGGAAGTTGACTGAGGAATATAATAACGACAATAATCTTGTGCAAAGTGTTTTGTCGTGGTATGATAGTAATCTCATGATTTGGGAAAGCCAATTGAAAGACGAATACATGTATCATAATTCTGAATTGGTTTCATACTATCTTCATAGTGTGTGGAATTCTGAGACTGAACAGTGGCAGGGTGTTTTACGTGAAGATTATGACTTCGATGATGAGGATCGTTTGTTAACCCATATATCTTATAATCAAGGAGATCAGGGAATTCTTAAGTTTAGTTCTAAAGAGGAGTACACTTATTGGAACGAGGGTCAAATATGCAATATGATTCAATACTCGTTTTTAGTTGACAATTGGATTCAGCAAGAAAAAGATAGTGTTTTTATTAATTCAGAAAGAGATTCAACTATTATTTATAAACAATTATGGAACTCGAATTTGCAAGTTTGGAAAAACTCAAATAAATCGATTAAAACATGGATTGGGAATGATTATTTGATTGGCGATGAATTCTATGTATGGAACGAGAATCAATCTGGGTGGAGTAGAAATACGAAAATATCATATTTATATGATTCGCAGTGGAATATTGTGGTTGAGAATAAAGCCACCTGGAATAGTGAATCTCAACAATGGAACATGTTATCTGCTGACTCAAGCTTTTACGATATTTCGTGCTCACTTGAAAATTTGCTTTTACCCTTTGATTATTTTGATTTTACAGGTAAACTAATGCAAATAAAAAACACAGTTTATTTGAATAATATACCAGAGGTTAGTAGTCTGTCACAATTTTATTACTCCATAAGAAATATTAATTATTATGAGCACCCTAAAGATTTTCCCTGTATTACTGTTTTTCCCAACCCCTCATCAGGAATTTTTAATATAGAATGTAAGACAACTCAAGCAAGGTTTGAATTGTTTGATGACCTTGGTCGCAAAGTATTTACATCTGAGTTGAATCAAGGTTTGACGGAAACAGTGAAACTATTGCCGGGCTTCTATTTGTATAGGGTTCAAAGCAACGATTGTGTTTGTTTTGGCAAACTTGTGGTAAACTAGTTAATTTTAGTTTTCAGCTGCGTCCAGTCAACATAGTAAATCAGTTTGACCGACAGCGAATTCCACTGGGGTTGCTGCATGGTACTGATAAAGTTTTCGCCAAAACCGGGAAAAATATTGTTTTCACCCAGCAATTCCATGTGTTGAATATTGTTTTTGTAGGCAATATTCAAAAAACTGCCCGGTGCAAAGTTCCAGCTGAAAACTAAATCTACCGAGAAAGCATTGAAACTGATGTTTTTATCGGTAAACGCGATTTCAACAGGAGCCAGTGTCCCGTTTTCGTTGAGCAGGTAATACCTGGAGTAATCAACCCGGCTCCAGTAGTGACGTCCATTCAATTGCAGGTTCATGGTATTGGTAAATACCCAGCTGAGGCTAACGGTATTGGTTAGAACCGATACGTCGCGCAGACCGAAATAAATATTTTCGCCCTGACTTGTCAGATAACCATATTGACCTACTGTTTCGTCGATTTGTGACCCCAATACCAGAATAACCTGATTGCTGATGCGCACACGGGGCTCGAGTGAAACCACCAGTCGTCTCATAATGGTGGTATTTATGTTTCCCTGAAGTATAACGTCTATTGCCAGACGTTTCCGATAGTCGGTCGATAAATACAAGCGGTCGTAAAATTGTGGGGCGCGCCTATAAAAACGTCCCGGCACGCGGGGCTCGTAATAATCGTAAGTGGGACTCAGGGGTATATGAAGGTCGTTCCAGATGCTGAGGTGTTTGCGGGTTTGGGCATAATTCCAGAAATGAATGTGGGCACTGGTAAAATTAAAGGGTTCAACCAGGGTCGAGTAGTTCAGATAAACCTCGTTATAAAGGGCGTTCAAACGACCGACGGGTTCATAGAAATTACAGGCCAACGACAGGTCCTGGCTGAATTTATTGTTTTCCTGCAAATATCCCATCACATTGGGGTTGTATTCGTCCGATAAAAAGTCAGCCATATAGGAATACTGCCATTTGCCTGTCAGTTTTCCAAACTGCAGTGAGGCACGTTCCCCTGTTGATTTATTGCCGGATAAACCCGTGTTCACATGGCTGATGGCAGCATTGCCAATTACACCGAAGCGATTGAACTTATCCATAACTTTGAATGCTGTTCCGGTAACGTTCGATATAAAATGCTTGTCGGGTCGGATAGCCAGCGCATTGGTAATATTCAGATACGACTTTTTGTTGAACGCCTTGTCGATAACCAGTAAATTGTAGTTTGCCCAGGGTTCGGTGCGAAATTTTTCGCGGACTCCTTCTGTGTTTTCTGCAATGGCATAGGTGTTCCCTGTAAATGCATTGAAAACCCCGATGGCCAGATTGTTTTTGTCGCGGCCTGTAATTTTAAACGCATTGAGCAGGCGCGATTGAGCCGGGTTTTTAATAATGGTATAACCATCTTCTGTAAGAGTGTCGATTGAATAATACCCATCGGGTTGTTTCCCGATACGCCTCGAATAGAACAAGTCACACTTTTCGAACAGTTCGGTTCCTTCGGTAAAAAACGGACGGTGTTCTTCGTAATAGGTTTCGAATGGGGAGAGATTCAGAATGATGTCGTCGGATTTTTCCTGACCGAAATCGGGAATCAGCGTCATATCAAGGGTATAGCTTTCGCTCAGTCCCAGTTTCATGTCAAGTCCGCCGTTGAATGCCCAGGCCGGCTTGCTGAATTCGGAGTAATGGTTCATATATCCCGAAATATACGGATTAAACGATAGTCTTAAAGGTGAATCAATATTTGAAATGCCTGTTAACCCTGCCATTTGCTCAGTTTTTGAACCGTAGTTCCGGTCGACCGGATTATAGCACGAAGTTTGGCGCACCCTGCGCACCGACCTGAAAAAGTTGACGTCCCATTCCTGTATTTGTGCTATCGGAAAGCGAATGGCAGACCAGGGAATTTCGAATTCGGCATACCATCCTTTTTCGTCGGTGCTTACACCGCTTCGCCAAACCGCATCCCACGAATAGTCATTGTTGAATGTCGAAACACGGGCATCGCTTTGCACATTGGCAGCTGTAACATAAAACTCATAGGCATTCTGCCCGTCGCAATTCGGATTCAACTGCAGGGCAAACAAATCGGTGTTACCGTTGATATCATCGCGTACTGTCAGTTCCCGATAGATGCTGTCGGGGCGTGTATCTTGCATAAAAGCAGCCACATACAAGGCATAATCGTTGTAGGTAACCTGCACAAAAGTGTTGAATTCAGATTTATCGCCATTCGTGGGTTGATACGTATAAAAAACCGAAAACACCGGAGCCGTTTGCCATATAGCCTCAGAAAGTAACCCGTCGGTAATAATTTTTTCGCTGCTTCTTACCGCTTCAACGGTCCGCTTTTGCGAAAATATTACGCCTGCTGTTAATATCAGCAGGACAATTGTCCAAAATATGCGTCTTATAAACATCGGAAAACCTGAATTTTTTTGCAATGATGCTACAATTTTTACAAATCTGCAACCTGCATGTTTTTCTCAGTACACAGTTTCTGTTTGCTGGTTTGTTTAATCAATCTTGAACTATAAACAGATAGGCGCTTTAATATTTTTTTTAAAATTTAATCCGTAATTATTGACAAACTCTAATCAATATGTTAACTTGCACATTGAAATCAAAAGGCAGGTTATGGTAACAGATTTACATAGAATCCGGTTGTTTTTATTCGTGATTCCTGTACTTATTGTGCTGTCGGCCGGCAGGGTGGTGGCACGTGAGTTGCCAAAATATCTGATGGCAACACCGGGGGTTGTTGATATAGATACCCTCGAAACGACCAACTTCTTTAAAGAAAAATATCTGGTGATTTTTAAGCAGATGATTGACTATAAAGATCCCGATGCGGGTTTTTTTGAGCAGCGGGTGTTTATTTCCCATTACAGCTTCAAAAGTCCGGTGGTTTTTGTCACCGAAGGTTATTCTGCCGCATATGCTGCAGAATCATACTATGTAAACGAACTTTCATCACTCTATAATGCAAATCAGATTGTGGTGGAACACCGGTATTTCGATAAGTCGGTTCCCGATCCGTTAAACTATAAATATCTGACTACCGAAAATGCCGCCGGCGACCACCATGCCATTTATATGATGCTTAAAAATATTTATAAAGGTAAATGGATTGCCACGGGTATCAGTAAAGGCGGCGAAACGGCACTGCTGTATAATATGTACTATCCTAACGATATGGCTGCCACTGTAGCTTATGTTGCTCCGGTGGCATTAGCGGTGGATGACGGACGGCATGCAGCTTTTCTTACACAGGTGGGAACCCCGGCTGACCGTAAGGCAGTTCTGACTTTCCAGAAGGAATTGCTTAAACGCAAAGATACCATGATTCCATTGCTCGAAAATTTCTCGAAAAAGAACAAACTTACCTATCGTCTGCCCATTGCCGAGATTTTCGATTATTGCGTCCTCGAATTTTCGTTTGCCTTCTGGCAATGGGGGGTTAATCCTGAAACCATTCCTGATAAAGGTGCCAACGACGCCACACTGTTTCGCTTTCTTACCACGGTTTGTCCACCCGATTATTTTGCCATCGAAGGAATCGAACCTACTTTTCCTTTTTTCTATCAGGCAGCCCGTGAACTGGGTTATTACAGCTACGACATAACACCTTTCGAAAAAATGCTGACCATCAAATCGTCGAAAGACTATTTTTATAAGATATTTTTGCCACCCGATATGACAGTCGAATTTATTCCTGAAACCGCAAAAAAGCTGACACGTTTTATGCAGGAGAAGGCGCGCAATGTGGTTCTTGTGTACGGGGAGTACGACCCTTGGTCGGCAGCTGCCGCTGATATTGGAGTAAATCAGGGCGTAGTAAAGGTAATTTATCCGGGTGGGTCACACATGTCGCAAATCAAGTCATTACCGCAACTTCAGCACGAGAGAATAATTACGACCATTGCCGGGTGGATTAAATAGGCAAAGGCTTTTGGCGGCATTTTTGTCCCAAAAATGATGACAAAAGACATCCCTGCTTGCCCCATTTTTAAAGCGTGACCGAAGAATTTTAAGCTTCGGTGAACAACCAATGTTAAATATTGTTTAAATCTATTGTGAAAACTTTGTAAACGAAAATAGTTTTCTAATTTTGCGCACTGATTTATTACAATGGATACACGACTACGGATATTGCAGGAAGCTGGCATTCTCTTTTCGCGACTCGGAATCAGGGCCGTTGCCATGGATTATATTGCCGGGCATCTCGGTGTATCGAAACGAACTATTTATGAGCTTTTCTCCGACAAGGACGATTTATTGCAACAGGCTATTGAGGAAGGAGTGAAATACCACCGCGAAAAAATGGTGGGTATGATAAATCAGTCGGAAAATGTAATTGAAGCCATCGTAGGCTTTTCGAAGTATCACCACGATGTTCTTGGGAAGATCCATCCCATGTTTATGGAAGATCTTGAAAAATATCATAATAAGGTATATCGCCACCTCATGGAATCCGGTGTGCTGAAAGATGGCACCGTTTCGATGCTGATTCTTAAAAAAGGAGTGGACGATGGTACCTTCCGTAACGATATCGATATAAATCTGGCCAATACTTTTCTGTTGCAAACGCTTCAGTTTTGTGCTGAAAACGAAAAAAACGGAAATAAGGAATTCTCGAAAGAGAATGTAGGTAATACAATATTTTTACCCTATTTAAGGGGGATTTGCACCGAAGAAGGATTAATAAAATTGAACCATGCGAGCTTTATGCAATAAATATAACAGGTCTGCTGAGCATGTTAATATGAAGTATTCGTATTTTACCGATACGCATAGCCTGTTTACCGATTGCATTATCGCATTAACTACAGTTAAAATAATTTTGTGACCAATTAATTTTTTTTGAAAGTATATGAACAAGTTAAAAACAATGATTTTTGTGATGCTGATTTCTGCTGTGGTTTATCCACTGGCAGCACAACAGCAGGCGACGATGAGCCTGAGCCTGAAACAGGCTAAGGAATTTGCTCTCGAAAATAACCGTGTACTTAAAAATGCACAATACGATGTCGCCATATCGAAGAAGCAGATTTGGGCAAATATTGCGCAGGGCTTGCCTCAGGCCGAAGGGAGCATTGATTATACCGATTTTTTCAATTACGAAGTGGAACTCAATTTTGGTGGCGGAGGCGGAACTCCCGATATCGACTTTACAAAGCTCGACGCCGGCGACCTCGAAATACTGAGTTTGTTGAATCAAATGATGGGAAGCGGTACGAGTACAATCAAAATGGACAACTCGTCTTCGGCCAAATTTCAGGTTTCTCAGCTCGTTTTTTCGGGGCAGTATCTGGTGGGACTTAAGATTGCCAAAATAGCACATCACCTGACAGAACTTGCCCTCGAAAGTACCGAGGCTGATATTATCGAAGCGGTTACATCATCATACTATATTGCGCTGGTTACCATCGAATCGTCGAAAACACTCGATGCCAGCATCGAAAACCTGAATAAAACATTGGCCCAAACCAAGGTAATGCTGGCCGCAGGAATGGCCGAACAGGTAGATGTGGATCAGTTGGAATTGGCGGTAATGATGCTCCAGAATACCAAAAGTCAGATGCAGCGTGCTGTTCAGATGAGCTATAACCTGATTCGTTTTCAACTCGGTGTTGATGCAAATACCGAAATAGTTCTTACCGAAACCCTCGACGACATCATTGGACAAATCAACTTTCAGGCATTGGCCGGCGATTCCTTTGTACTCGAAAATAATCCTACCTACAAAATGCTGCTGACTCAGGAAGAAATGACCGGGAAAATGATGCAGCTCGAAAAATGGAACTATGCACCAACCATTGTAGGTTTCTACAGCTACAACGAAAAATTGATTACTACCGATTTCGATATGAACCCCAAACATATTGCCGGTGTTACCATGACCATCCCGATTTTCTCGAGCGGTATGAGAAATGCCAAAGTGCAGCAAAAGAAAATTGAATTCGAAAAATCAAAAAACACACGCCTCATGGTGCAGGATCAATTGCTGATGCAGGAAAAGCAATACCGTTTCGATTTGATTAATGCCATAGAACAATATGAATTACAAAAGCGTGGTATCGATGTGGCAAAGCGTATTTACGACAATACCGAAGTAAAATATACCCATGGTGTTGCCAGTAGTTTGCAGCTTACTCAGGCCAGCGACAACTACCTTAAAGCACAGAATAATTACATCTCGGCGCTGATGAACCTGCTTCAGGCCAAAAACAATTTCGATAAACTGTTAAACAATTTGTAAATTTTTTAAATAGCGAACAAGCAATGAATACAACTAAATCATTTTTATTGGCAGGAGCAGCGGTAGTATTGCTGTTGATGTCGTCGTGCGGATCTAAAAAGGGTTCTGATAGTAATGCCCAAACAGCTGCCGACTCGGTGAAGCAGATTAAAACGGTAAAACTGTTGACCCTTTCAAAAACCGAGGTTATGCGAAATCTTGAGTATACAGCGAGTATTTCACCCTACGAAGAATTGTATATGGCGCCCGCCCAACCGGGTAGAATCACTAAAATAAATGTCGAAATTGGCGACCGCGTGAGTAAGGGCCAGATAATTGCCGAAATGGACAAAACTACCCTGAATCAGGCCGAATTGCAGTTGATTAATCTCGAAAAAGATTATAAGCGCCTCGATACTCTCATGCAGGTAGGTGGTGTTGCCGCTCAGCAATACGACCAGATAAAGACCCAATTGAATGTAACCCGCAACAATGTGGAGTTCTTACGCGATAATGTGGTTCTGAAGTCACCTTTTACCGGAATTATTACCGCCAAATATTTCGAAAATGGCGAACTCTACAGCGGAGCACCCAACACACAGGTTGGTAAAGCAGCCTTGGTGATAATTCAGCAGATAAACCCATTGAAGGCCACCATTGCAATATCAGAAAAATATTATCCTATCGTAAAAACCGGAATGGAGGCTGTGCTGACCTGTGATATCTATCCCGGAGAAATATTTAAAGGTAAAATCAGTCTGATACATCCCACCATCAACGCAATGAGCCGTACTTTCAATGTTGAGGTACAGATTCCGAATGGAAACGAAAAACTACGCCCCGGAATGTTTGCCAAAGTAAATGTTAGTGTTGGTAAAGAAGAGGCCATGGTGGTGCCGGTAACTTCGGTGCTCGTTCAGGAAGGTACCAACATCCGCTATGTTTTTGTTTACATCGATGGTAAGGCCAAACGGGTGAATGTTGAAACCGGAAAACGATTCGACGATAAAATCGAGATTTTTTCTGACAACCTGAAGGAAGGCGATAAAATTATCGTTGCCGGACAGAATAAATTGCTCGAAGGCGATGTGGTAACCGTGGTCGAATAGGAGGGATAAAATTTTTTAAAAAACAGGAATTATGAGTATTTATAGTAGTGCAGTAAAAAAACCGATTACAACCATAATGATATTTTTGGCTGTAATCATTTTCGGGTTGTATTCGCTTACCCGTCTGCCCATCGATTTATATCCCGAAGTAGAGCTTCCGGCAATTTCGGTAGTTACAATCTACGCGGGAGCCAATGCCTCCGATATCGAAACAAACGTGTCGAAACCCATCGAAGATGCTTGCAACTCGGTCGAAAATCTGAAGGAAATAAACTCCACTTCACGCGACAATATGTCGATTGTTACCCTGGAATTCGAATGGGAAACCAACCTTGATGAAGCGGCCAACAATATCAGAAACTCACTCGAATTTGTGAAGAAAAACTTACCCGATGGGGCCGAAACACCCATAATTTACAAATTCAACAGCAGTATGATGCCCTTACTGTTCTATTCGGTGGTCGCCAAAGAAAGCTATCCGGGTATCGAAAAACTGCTCGATGAAAAACTGGTTAACCGCCTCAATCGCATCGACGGAGTTGGCTCGGTTGGTATTCCCGGTGCTCCCGGAAGGGCGGTGTATGTCGAAGTTGATCCCCGTAAAATTGAAGCCTACAACATGTCGGTCGAAATGATTGGCGGTATCCTTCAGGCGGAAAACTTTAACCTGCCTGCCGGTAATGTCGAAATGGGTCAGATGGATTATCAGCTTAAAGTGGAAGGCGAATTCGCCAACAGCGATCAGGTGAAGGAAGTGGTGTTGGGCAGTTTTAACGGACAGACCATCTACCTGAAAGACGTGGCCACGGTGCGCGATACGGTGAAGGATATGTCGCTCGACGAAAGAATTAATGGGGTGCAGGGTATCAGAATGTTTATCATGAAGCAATCGGGAGGTAACACCATTGCGGTTGCCCGCGATGTAAAGAAAGAGCTTGAGGAAATAAAGAAAACCCTGCCGCCTGATGTAAAAATCGAACCCATATTCGACTCGTCAGAATTTATTACCCATTCGGTAAACAACCTGTCGGAAACACTACTTTATGCATTGCTCTTTGTGGTGCTCGTCGTGCTGTTTTTCCTCGGACGCTGGAGGGCTACATTTATTATTGTTCTCACCATTCCTATATCGCTGATTGTAGCATTCATCTACCTGTCGGTAACGGGGAGTTCCATAAATATTATTTCGTTGGCCTCGCTTTCAATCGCCATTGGGATGGTGGTGGACGACGCCATTGTAGTTCTCGAAAATATTACAAAACACATCGAAAGGGGAGCTACACCGCGCGAAGCAGCCCTGTATGCCACCAACGAAGTGTGGCTGGCGGTTATCGTAACAACCCTGGTGGTACTTGCAGTATTCCTGCCATTGACGTTTGTAAGTGGTATGACCGGTGTGTTGTTCCGTCAGCTGGGTTGGATTGTTTCGATAGTAGTAACAACCTCTACACTGGCAGCCATTACCCTTACCCCTATGCTCAGCTCGCTGATGCTGCGCCTGCGTCCACAGAAAAAATACCCCAAATTTGGTTATACCAATACCATCAGGCGCTTCCTTGATGTTGTTGACAGGGCGTATGAAAAACTTATACGCTGGAGCTTGCACCATAAAATTATTGTACTCGGATCTGCACTGGTGATTTTTATTTCTTCGTTTGCCCTGATGCCATATATTGGCACTGAGTTTATCCCGGAATCAGACCAAAGCATGGTAACTGCAAAAATTGAACTTCAGACAGGAACCCGTGTCGAAGAATCGGCCAAGGTGGTGAAACAGGTCGAAGATATAATTAAAAAACGGTATGGAAGCGAAGTTGAGTTGGTTTCAACATCAGCAGGTAGTAACGATGCCAGAGGTGTTTCGGCTATCTGGAGTACTTCCGGATCCCACATTATAAACATACAACTTCGCCTGGTCGATATCGATAAACGTAATCGTACATGCTGGGAAATTGGAGACGACCTGCGTGCCCAACTCGCCATGATTCCTGAAATTGTGAATTACAGCCTGGCATTTTCGAGTGGTATGGGTGGGTTTGGCAGCCAGGATATTGAGGTCGAAATTTTTGGTTACGACTTTGATGTAACCAACAAAATTGCGTCTGAACTGTCGGAGAATATCAAAAAGCTCGAAGGTGCACGCGATATAACCATCAGCCGCGAAAAATCAAAACCCGAACTTACCGTAGTGCTCGATCGTGAAAAACTGGCTCAATACGGACTCAATACAGCAAGTGTTTCGATGGCAGTGCGTAACCGGGTGCTTGGATACACCGCCACAAAATTCCGGGAACAAGGCGATGAGTACGATGTGATAGTTCGTCTCAAGGAAGATTACCGGGGTTCAATCAGCGATATCGAAAACATTACACTCATGAATGCACAAGGTGTTAAAGTGCGTCTTTCCGAAGTGGGCAAGGTGGTGGAACAATGGTCGCCTCCTACCATTGCCCGCCGCCAGAAGGAAAGAATAGTTTCGGTAACCGTACAACCCTATAAGGTTTCGATGGGTGAACTGGCTGCACAAATTCAGAAAATTGTTGATAATACCGATAAACCCGGCGATGTGATGATTACCGTGGGCGGGTCATACGAAGAACAACAGGACTCGTTTGCCGACCTCGGTTTGCTGCTGGTGATTTCACTCTTGCTGGTATTTATTGTAATGGCTTCGCAGTTCGAATCATTTAAAATGCCATTGATTATTATGTTTTCAATTCCTTTCTCGTTCTCGGGTGTTATTCTCGCCCTGTTTATCACGGGAACAAGCTTGAGCGTTATTGCCGCACTGGGCGCAGTATTGCTCATCGGTATTGTGGTGAAGAATGCCATCGTGTTGGTTGACTATATCAACCTGATGCGCGACAGGGAATACGACCTGTATGATGCCATTGCTCTGTCAGGCAAGTCCAGATTGCGTCCGGTGCTGATGACAGCCCTTACGACTATTTTGGGACTTCTGCCAATGGCCATGAGCACCGGTGAAGGGTCAGAAATTTGGAGCCCGATGGGTATTTCGGTTATGGGTGGATTGGTATTTTCTACAATTATTACCATGATTATTGTGCCGGTTCTTTACGCTTTGTTTACACGTAAAGGCGAAAAACTGAGAAAACGAAACATTCACCGACTGAAGTATAGTTTTATGGAAGATACCAACGATGTTAAAGAAATAAAAGAATAATACTATGAAAGCAATATTCATTGTCTATAATATGGCCCTCACCGACAAGGTGGAATACATGATTGACGTGCTGGGAATCAGAGGCTATTCTCAATGGTCGAACATGCAGGGCAGGGGAAGCGAAACCGGAGATCCTCACTATGGCAACCACACATGGCCCGAAATTAATTCTGCCATATTAACCATTGTCGAAGACGATCAGGTCGAGAAAATCCTCCAAAAGGTGAAAAACCTTGATCATATAAACAAAGATGTGGGTATCCGTGCATTTGTCTGGGATATCACCGGAGGCTATTGATAGCCACCGTAAACTACAAAAGAAAAACCGCCGGAATTTCCGACGGTTTTCTTTTTTAGGGTGGAAGACGAGATTCGAACTCGCGACCTCCAGAGCCACAATCTGGCGCTCTAACCAACTGAGCTACAACCACCGTTTAAGGACTGCAAATGTAATGGTTTTTTACATTTTGCAAACATATCCTGCAAAAATTTCTATTGCAATTACGCCCTATGCCTGTTCGCCTTCGGTAATGGTAAATGTGAAACCTTCCATAATAGGATTGGTCAGCACTTTAGAGCATACTTCCCCGGTAATTTTCTCAGCTTCGGCTTTGCTCCCGGCTTCAACTACAAAGCTGATGTGTTTGCCGATTCTTACGTTTTCAATTTGTTGATAACCCGATTTGTGTAAACTGTGGTTAACGGCTTTACCTTGTGGGTCGAGCAGGGCTTTGAGCGGCATTACATCGATGTGGGCAATAAATTTCATGACGGTATTTTTGTTTTATTAGTAATTGCTGTTGCAGCCGACAAAATTATATAAAAAACCATAACCAACCACAATCCGGCTGCGCTAAAAATCAACAGCAAAATAATTGTGGACAGCGCAAATACATAACGAATGACATTCTCCTTTAGTCGTAAGTTTCTGAATTTCAGCGAAAACATGCGCAAATTCGAAATCATCAAAAGGTTAATCATCAGAATTTGAATGTGAATAACAGGCACACGCAGAATGATATCCGGCAGGCCAAATGGCAGTCGGTTCCCAAAAACAATCAGCGAAATAACATACAGTGCCGAAGCGGGAACCGCAAGTCCCTGAAAATCATCGCTGGGTGGCCGGGTGTTGAAGCGCGCCAGACGGTAAGCCGAGAATAATGCCAGTCCGAAAGCATGGTAAACAAACCATTCAGGCAGGCCGCCTGTCTCCTGTTGTTGCAGGTAGCAAAAAACGAGAACTGCCGGTGCCAATCCAAAGCTTATCAGGTCGCTCAGCGAATCGAGTTGCTTGCCGAATTCGCTGTAGGCGTGCAGCAGTCGTGCTGCAAAACCATCGCAAAAATCGCAGACAGCCGCGGCAACAATCATCCAGAATGCAGTCTCGAAATGCCCCGAAAACGCCGAAACAATGGCGGCAACACCAAAAATCAGGTTCATCGAGGTGATGAGGTTGGGAACAATATACCGGAGTTTTTTCATCGGAAAGGTTTTTTCGGTTGTGTTTTGGCAGATATAATCTTCAGCACGGCAATATTTTTCGGTTTATGGAGTTAATCAGAAAATAATTAATTTTACAGTTTAATTCATTCATTATGCTATTGCGTGCAAAATTAGTAATTCTTGCGTTGTTTCTAAGTGGAATTGTTTTTTCGCAAACCGCTCCCAAATACAGTAACGAATTTCTCTCAATAGGTGTGGGTGCCCGGGCTTTGGCCATGGGTAATTCGGTGGTGGCCTCGGTTAACGATGTTACTTCGCTCTACTGGAACCCGGCCGGTCTGGTGCAACTCGACCGCCAGTTCGAAGTAGGAGGGATGCACTCCGAATATTTTGCCGGCCTGTCGAAATACGATTTTCTCGGGGCTTCTTACAAAATCGACGACAATTCTGCGTTGGGTCTTTCAATGATTCGTTTTGGCGTCGACGATATCCCTAATACACTCGACCTGATTGACGACGACGGAAATATCCGTTACGACCGCATTTCGTCGTTTTCGGTGGCCGACTATGCCTTTATGCTTACTTATTCGCGTAAGGCTCCCGTCGAAGGGCTCACCTACGGAGCCAACCTGAAAGTGATCCGCCGCATTGCCGGAGATTTTGGTGGTGCCTGGGGCTTCGGTTTCGACCTCGGTGCCCAATATCACTACAACAACTGGTTGTTTGGCGCACAGGCACGCGACATTACCTCTACCTTCAATGCCTGGAGTTACAACACCGAAACCTTCCGCGAAGTATTCGAAGAAACCGGTAACGAAATTCCCGAAAACGGGCTCGAAATTACCCTGCCGCGCTTGCTGCTCGGTGCCGGTTATAAATTTATCCTGCCAAAGAACTTTACAATTTATCCCGAACTGGGTATTGATGCCACGTTCGATGGTAAACGCAACACCTTATTACGTACTTCGGTAGCCAGTTTCGACCCGCACCTTGGCGTCGAAATTGCCTACAACAACCTCATTTTTGTGCGTGGCGGTTTTTCGAATTTTCAGCAAATACCTGATTTCGACGACACCGAAGTGCTTTCGTGGCAGCCCAATATCGGCCTTGGTGTGCACTACAAAGGCTTCCGCATCGACTATGCCATGACCGATATCGGCAACCAGAGCATCGCACTTTATTCGCACGTTTTCTCGCTCAGTTATCGCTTCAACGCCATAAAAACCCAGTCCAGCTTCTGATAACCTAAGCCCTTTGTGTCCTGACGCGAAAATAAACAAAGCATTTAGTAAGACACGACTTCGGAGCCAGCGAGGACCTATTACGAGAAGTCAAATAATTATCTTAAGAGAATTACACATTTGAATCTCAGAACCTAAAAAAAACCGAAAAGCAGGTTTACTTTTTATTCACAATTTCTTTCAGCCATCCCGCAATGGCCTCAATAGCCATAAAATCAACATTTGCCGGCTTTTCATATTCTTCGGGGTATGACTTCTCATCGCCCGAAACATACAAATGATTCAGTTTGTTGAACATCCAGAAACTTACATTTTCTTTCCCTTTCAAGGCCTTTTTCCATAACTCAAAATCTTTGGTGGTAACCTGATAATCGCGCCCTCCCTGCATGACCATTATGGGGATAGTAAGTGCTGCGGCCGTTTTGCACTGATCGTAATTTTTAAGATCGTACCAGTATGATGCCGGTATTCCAAAGGGAAGCCCAAGGGTGTTTTTGGCTGCATCGCCGGTTTCGAGCTTATCCACATTGGCCAGCTGTTCGTCGAGCATCTTGAGTTTTTTCTTCTCATCGGAACTGAGGCCATCGCGTTTGTACAAATAGCGCATCTGATCACTGATGAGGTTTTGCATAGGACGTGCATTGCCCGACATGATAATAATTCCTCCGATATGATTGTCCAGACTGTCAGCAATACGGGGTGCCAGCATTCCGCCCAGACTGTGGCCCAAAACGAAAATTTTGTCGTATGGATATCCCAGTACATCATGGCAATAGTTTACCGCCGAAACAGCATCCTCAATAGCCTCTTCATACACTGTAAAGCTGCGGTTGCCAAAGGCTTCGGGGTACACATAGCTGCGCTTGTCGAACCGAAAACTGTTGATGCCGAAGGTTGCCAGACCCTGCGCGATATCCAGAAAAACCTTGCTGCCGCCGATACTTTCGTCACGGTCCGATGAACCCGATCCATGCACCATCACCACCATCAGTGAGTCCTGATTTAACTTGGGTTCAACCACGGTGGCCGACATGGAGAAAAGTCCCGACTGAAAACGAAAATTCCTGCTGCTGGCTGCCATTGTGTACCTTTCGCGATGTTGAATTGCTGTGTCATAAGGCTGGTAGCGAAAACCGGTTAGCTGGCCATTCTCGAATGAGTAGTTCAGCTTTATGGTCTTTTTTTCGGTATTGACTACACGATATACCACATCGTATTTACCGAAAATGTCACTTTTTATGCTGTGTTCCCCTGTGATATGGCCATAGTTTTTGATGAACTTTGTCCAGGCTCCTGCCCAGAAAGCGCTGTCGGCAGGAGGTTTGGCATGCAATAGCTGCGATGCCCCGGTATAGTCGCCTTTTTCGAGCAGCTCGGTAAACTTGCGTGCTGTTTCGGTGTTGTAGTGCTGGGCAAAAACATAAAGCGTAATATGCAACATCACCACCAACAGGCTAATACAACGGTATATTGTTTTCATATCGAATTTATTGATTTAACAGGGCAAATATAAAAAATCAAATTACTATCTTTGCCATGTTGCAAAAGCCGATTGATGAAAAAAGTAAGATTGCAGGTATTGGGATTGTCGTATAGCCAAACGCAGGCGGGTGCTTATGCGCTTATACTTTCGGTCGAAAACAGCGAACACCGCATCCCCATCATCATCGGCAGTTTCGAAGCCCAGGCTATTGCCATTCAGCTCGAAGACATCATCACAGCCAGACCACTAACCCACGACCTTTTTCTGCATGTTTCGCAACGCTATGCCATCGAAATGAAAGAAGTGCTGATTTATAAACTCGAAGAAGGGGTGTTCTATTCTCAACTGGTGATGATGCTCAACAACCAGATCGAACTTATCGAGTCGCGTACTTCTGATGCCGTAGCTCTGGCTCTTCGCTTCAAATGTCCTATTTATACTACCGACGATATTGTCGAAAAGGCCGGCATTGTGCTCAACCTGCCCGACGAGGAAAACCCGGAACCCGATTCCGACAGAAGCCAGGGCAGCGTGCGCAAAAGCAGCGATATCAGCGAAGCTTCGGTTGAAGAACTCGAAGCCATGATGCAGGCAGCCATCAACGACGAAAACTACGAGTTGGCAAGTAAAATCCGCGACGAAATCGGCAAGCGCAAAAAAGACTGATTTTTCCATTAACACATTTCATATTATGGTTATCAAAGGGAGACTTACGGTGATGAATTTTCTCCAGTTCTTTATCTGGGGTTCGTGGATGATGACACTGGCACACTACGGATTTGTCGAAAAACAATGGAACGGGGCCGAATTTGGTCTTGTGTTTTCTACCATGGGTTTTGCATCGCTCATTATGCCTACTTTGTTTGGAATTATTGCCGACAAATGGAGGGCCAACTACGTGTTTGCACTGTTGCACCTTATGTTTGGCATTGTCATGTGTTTTCTGCCTTTTGTCGATGCCCCGATTCCTTTCTTTTGGGTGCTCCTCGTTGCCATGTGCTTCTATATGCCTACCATCGGTCTGAATAATTCGGTCGGTTTTTCGATTCTGAAAAACGAAGGCAAAGACCCTACCAGCGCTTTTCCTCCCATCAGGGTGTGGGGAACCGTGGGCTTTATTGCTGCCATGTGGGTGACCAACCTGTTTACTAAGGATTGGGGATTCGGGCAAAGCATTAAAATATCGTTTTTCATTGCCGCAGGTTCGGCCTTTCTGCTATCGGTATACTCCTTCATCATGCTCCCTTCGGTAAAAAAGGAAGCCAAAGCCAACGATGGCGCAAAGAGAACGCTCGTGCAGAAATTGGGTCTCGAAGCCTTTGTGTTGTTCAAACAAAAAAAGATGGCTCTTTTCTTTGTGTTCAGTCTGATGCTTGGGGCTGCCCTGCAATTAACCAATGCCTATGGCGACAGCTTCCTGCAGGACGACACCGTATTCCCGAAAGGGGGTATCATCAATAACTTTTCGACTATCATTCTGTCGATATCCCAGATTTCGGAAACCCTGTTTATTCTCGCCATCCCATTTTTTATGAAACGCTTTGGCATTAAAAAGGTGATGTTATTCAGTATGATTGCCTGGGTGTTGCGCTTCGGTCTGTTTGGTCTTGCCGAAAACACCACGCCCGGTTTTGCCCTCATAATCAGCTCCTGTATTATTTACGGGCTCGCTTTCGACTTTTTCAATATTTCGGGTGCCTTGTTTGTTGAGAAAAATGCCGGTCCGGGAATTCAATCTTCTGCACAGGGTGTATTTATGCTGATGACCAATGGGGTAGGGGCTGTGCTGGGTAATATCATTGCCGGACTGGTTATCGCAAAATGGTTCGAAGACCCGCTGACCCATGTGAAAGACTGGCCGGGAATCTGGTTGTCGTTTGCTGCTTATGCTTTGGTGGTGGCTGTATTTTTCGCCATTTTCTTCCGCTATAGGCATAATCCGAAAGATTTCGGCACCATTACCCATTAATCCGGGTTACTGTTGCAATCTACACGCTGGTTGAATCCATTTGCGACATTTTATTAATTGAGAAAAGTTCCTGTGTCCAGTTGTATTGCTTTCCTCACGGGTCGCGACCGGTTAACATGTCATTGGAGATAGAGCGACGCGGGCAGCCACGACAAAAATGCGGGCCGGCCCGGGCGTGAATTCCCGTTTAGTAGAAAAAACAACAAAGGGCGAGAGAAGCAAACTATCCGAAGACCCGAACAAGGTTTGCTTCTCGACGCTTTGGTTTGTCGGCCTGAGGTGAATGGCCTGAGCAGACAAAACACTACTTTGTTAGTTTTTTCATTAAACGGGTAGAGCGGGGGGATAGCTTATTTTTGTCTTGATTTTTTGGTACTTTTTCATCAAGGAAAAAGTATGAGAAAGATGGGATATTGACTTCATAAATCCTTTTTAATCGAAGCCAATTGCTTTCTCTCTCAAGAGTAATAAAACACCCACTTTATTAATGATCTGACTGGTGTTTTAGACTATGATCAATTTGAACTAAAAAATTTTACAGCGTTAGCAATATCAACTCACTGTATTTTTCACCATTTCTTCCGCTATAAGCATAACCCGAAAGATTTCGGCACCATTGCCCATTAATCCGGTATTCCGGGCTGCCGTTGCTTTATTTTCCGGGAATCATCCGTTTTGTTTGTTGTCCTTTTGTTTCCTTTAATAAGTCAATTTCTCCATATAATTGAATAATTCATGCCCCATTGAAGCATTTTTTTATAATATAGCCGCAACTGCTGAAATTGTATCTGAAAAATCAATATATTCGAAGAATATAATTACAGGCAACATGCGGATTTTTACTTTTCTACTTTTCATTTTTCTTACAGGAAGCCTGTGTGCTCAGGTTTCGACGACCGAACGCGAGAAAGCTTTGCAAATTCTCGAAAACAGGGGCGAAGTGTACTTCAGTTTCGAAAAGCCCGCCGATATTTCGCCGCGACAACTCACCCGCATGATGTCCATCGACAAAGTGCAGGGCACCCGTGTTTATGCCTATGCCAACACCTCTGAGTTTGCCGGATTCCTCAGCCTCAAAATCGATTTTTCGCTGGTTGACGAATACTACAATAGCCCCAAAGCCATCACCATGGCATCGGGTCTGAGCGAAATGCAGAACTGGGACCGTTATCCTACCTACAGCCTCTACGTTGAAATGATGCAGAAATGGGCCAACGACTACCCCGCCATCTGCCGACTCGACACCATCGGTTACTCTGCCGGCTACAACATGATGCTGCTCGCTCTGGTGATTTCCGACAATGTGAACACCCCGGAGCAGGAGCCCTCTTTCTTTTGGACAGGCACCATGCATGGCGACGAAACCACCGGCTATATTATGCAGTTGCGTTTTGCCGATTACCTGCTGTCGAACTATGGCACCCATCCCGAAATTACCCAATTGCTCGACAATGCGGTGATCTACATCAATCCCCTGGCCAACCCCGACGGTACGTTCTACCAGCACCCCGACGGTAGCACCATTGCCGATTCGCGCCGTTCCAACATCAACGATATCGATCTGAACCGCAATTTCCCGACCATCGATAACGGCCCGACCCAACTCGAGGATGAAATTCTGGCCATGATTGATTACAGCCTCGCAAACCCCTTTACCATGTCGGTGAATACCCATGGTGGCGCCGAAGTGGTGAATTACCCCTGGGATTTCTGGACTTCGGAGCAGAATACCCATGCCGACGACGTCTGGTGGCAATATATTGGTCTCATCTATGCCGGAAATGTTCAGGAAGATGGTCCTTCGGGCTATTTTACCGGTGTTGTCAGCAATGGCGTTACCGAGGGCGGCGACTGGTATGTGGTTGATGGCAGCCGGCAGGACTATATGATGTACTTCAGAAACTGCCGCGAAATGTGCCTCGAACTGTCGAATACCAAACGGCCTGATAGTGAGGAATTGCCCGGTTTTTGGGACTACAACCGCGATGCCATGCTCCTCTACACACAACAGGTGTTGTTCGGGATTGGCGGAACCGTTACCGATTCCATAACCCACCAGCCTCTCGAAGCGATGGTGTTTGTCAACAGCCACGACCGCGACAATTCAGAGGTGTTTTCGCATCTCCCCACCGGATACTATCACCGACCCATTCTCGAAGGAAACTATAGTATAACTTTTTCTGCCCCGGGCTATAAAAGCAAAACCATCGATACACTGGCCATCAATAACGAATTCGTGCGTCTCGACGTGGAATTGGGTTCGCTCGACCTTTATCCCCCCGAAGTACACTTCGCCAGCAACCTCACCCAAACCGAATGCTCGCCCGAAGTACAGTTCATCAACCAGTCGGAAGCATCGGCAAACACCACCTACCTCTGGTATTTTGGTGATGGAACCACCTCCAATGAGCCCGATCCGCTTCATGTGTATCCGCATGCAGGCATCTTTTCGGTGGCACTGGTAGCCGAAAACCAGCATGGCCGCGATTCGCTCATGATGGAAAACTTTATTACCATCAACCTGCACGATGCCCCCGATGTGCAGTCGGCATCTTCGTGCAGTTCCGCAGCTTCGCTCAACCTATCTGCTTCGGGCGATGGCGATATTCTGTGGTTCGACAGTCCCACGGCCAGCCTTCCCATTCATACCGGAAACACCTTTACCACCCCCGAGCTTACCCAAACCACCACCTACTATGCCGAAGACCATGTGAACCTCACCGGCAGTGTAGGACCCATGCCCAACAGCGACGACAACGGTGCTTACAACACCGACAATACCGACCATTTTCTGTTGTTCGACTGCTATCAGCCCGTGCACCTGCAATCGGTGCGGGTGTTGGCTACTTCGGCAGGTAACCGAACCATCAGCCTGAAACAAAATGGCGAAGTAATTCAATCAACTACGGTCTATATCGCATCGGGCGAACAGGTGGTTCCCCTAGGTTTCGATATCCCCGAAGGCACAGGCCTGCAACTGCTGTGTCAGGGTCCGGCAGGATTATACCGCGGTTTCTCGGGCTATTTCGACGGCTTTGGTTACCCCTTCGTGCTCGACAATTACATCAGCATCAACCAGGGCGACGACACCCAGTGGTGGGACGACGAGCTGAAATACTATCCCTATTTCTACGACTGGCAACTCGTGCTGCAGCAGTGTGTCAGCCCCCGCGTCGAAGTATATGCCGTGGTTACTCCGAACAATCCGGTAGCCGATTTTGACTTCACCAATACCTTTGGGGTGTATCAGTTTACCGATAACTCCGAAAACGCTTCTTCATGGCTTTGGGATTTTGGCGACGACCAGACCTCCACATTGCAAAACCCCACCCATACCTATCTCACCAGCGATACCTATCAGGTGCAGCTCACGGTTACCAATGCCTGTGGATCGCATTCCGTATCGCAGTCTGTCGAAGTACATGTGAACGCCATCAGCAATTGCGCCTCGAAATTTAGCATACATCCCAACCCTACGCCGGGTCCGGTGTACCTGACCAGGCTGTCGGGAAACGAAAAAATTGAACTGCGGGCGCTGTCGGGTCAGGTAATTACAACCATGCAACCCAACCAGACCGATTGCCTTATCGACCTGTCGTCGCTGCCCGATGCAGCCTATGTGCTGCGCATCATCAGCGAAACCAATGTATATAATTATAAAATTATTAAATATTAATTTTTTAGAACATGAAAAAACTGTTTATCATCCTCGCACTGCTGCTTGTTTCGGGCATTGTTCCAATTGTTGCACAGCAGAACAGCAACCTCAGCTATGCCTACGATAAGCTGGCCGAACGGGAAGAGTTCTACTTCAGTTTTACCTGCGAAAGCCTGCCCTTGCTGATGGAGCTTACCCAGAAAATTTCTCTCGACAATGTGAAAGGCTCTACCGTGTATGCCTATGCCAACCCGGTTGAGTTTGAAGAGTTTCTTGCCTACAACATCGAATTCGAACCGGTGTGGGACTACTACAACACCCCCAAAGCCATCACCATGGCAACCACCGTTGCGCAGATGGCAAACTGGGACCGCTATCCCACCTACGATGTGTACCTGCAGATGATGAACAACTTTGTTACCAACTACCCCAACCTCTGCCGCCTCGAAACCATTGGCAATTCGGTAAATGGTAAAAGCATTGTCTGTCTCGTGATTTCCGACAACGTAAACACCGATGAGGATGAACCCGAATTCTTCTGGACAGGCACCATACATGGCGACGAAACCACCGGCTGGATTATGACCATGCGCCTTGCCGATTACCTGCTGTCGAACTATGGCACCAACACACAGGCCACCAACCTGGTGAACGAAATGGAAATCTACATCAACCCACTTTCCAATCCCGATGGCACGTACTATGGCTCAAGCTCCTATACCTCCATCGTCAATGGCCGCAGGTATAATGCCAATAACTACGACCTGAACCGCAATTTCCCCACGGTTAATGGCACCTCTTACACCCTGCAGCCTGAAATCAATATTATGATGACTTATGCCACCGACCACGACTTTGTGATGTCGGCCAACACCCACGGCGGTGCCGAAGTGGTGAATTATCCCTGGGATGCATGGAGAAGCGATGAGCGTCCGCCGGTTGATCAGAACTGGTGGGAATTTGTAAGCAGTGTGTATGTTGACAACGTGTTTGCCGTAAGTCCGTCAAACTATTTTACCGATCTCTATGCCGATGGCATTACCGAAGGCGGCGACTGGTATAAGATTTCGGGAGGCCGGCAGGACTATATGAACTGGTACCACAACTGCCGCGAAGTAACATTAGAAATTTCCGACACCAAAATGCTGGGTGTTGAATCGCTCAATGCCTACTGGGGCTATAACCGTCAGGCCATGCTCGACTATACGCAGCAGGCTTTATACGGTTTCCGCGGCATTGTTACCGATGCCTGCACCGGAACTGCCCTCAGCGATGTGAAAGTCGAAATTTCAGGTCACGATGCCGACCACAGCGAAGTATATTCATCGGCACCGGTAGGCAACTACCACCGCCCCATTTATGCCGGCACCTACAACGTAACCTTCTCAAAAACCGGTTACACTTCGAAAACCCTTCCGGTAACGGTAACCAACAACAACTCCACCCGCCTCGATGTGCAGCTCGTACCCACTTCGGTGGCTACGCCGGCCTTTACTGCTACGCCCACTTCGGTGCCCATCGGCGGAACAGCCGCGTTTACCGACCAGACCAGCGGTACGGTAACTTCCCGCAACTGGACATTCGAACAGGGAACACCGGGAACAGCCACTACGCAGAATCCAACAGTAACCTACAACACCGTGGGACTTTTCGATGCCACCCTGCAAATTGTGAGTGCCGGTTGCACCCTCAGCCTTACCAAACCCAATTACATCAACGTATATACCCCGGGTGCACCCACACCGGGCTTCACCTGCGATGTTACCAGCACCTGCATTGGAATCGTGAGCTTTACCAACACCTCCACCGATGCTACATCCTACCTGTGGAATTTTGGGGATGGAACCACTTCCACCGAAGTCAATCCGGTGCATACCTACACCATCGACGGGGTGTACACTGTCAGCCTGACAGCCACCAATGCCTATGGCAATAACATACTTACACAAAACAACCTGATTACCGTTGATTTACCGGAAGCACCCACCACCACCAGTGCCCAGAATTGTGGACCGGCTTCGCTTACGCTGAATGCTGCCGGTAACGGAACCCTCGAATGGTACGACGCAGCCACCAACGGCAACCTGATAACCACTGGAACAAGCTACACCAACAACTTTACCAACTCAACCACCTACTATGTGCAATCGGGGCGTTCGCCACACACCTATTATGTGGGTAATACCGATAGTAATACGAATGGAGGAAATCATACAAATAATGCCTATTACCTGATATTTACAGCAATTTCTGATTTCCGGTTAGTTTCAGTTGAAGTTAACGCAGGTACCACGGCCGGAAACCGGATTATTCAGTTAAGAAACAGTGCAGGCACCGTGTTACAAAGTGTAACCGCCAATTTGCCGACAGGAATAAGCAGAGTCACTTTGAATTTTGATATTCCGGCAGGGGAAGACTATCAGTTACGTTGTGGAACAACCAATCCCAACCTGTACAGAAACAATGCAGGGGTTTCGTACCCGTACACAGTGGATGGTGTTGTTTCAATCACCGGAACAAATGCAAATCAAACCGTGTACTACTACTTCTACGATTGGGAAGTATTGGTAGGCGACGAATGCATCAGTGCCCGTACTCCCGTTTCGGCTATTATTAACGAAGTTCCCAATGCCCCGACGGTAACCGGAGGCGGCACCTTCTGTGCAAACTCTGCCATTCTTACAGCAAGCGGTGCCGGCGACCATAACATGTACTTTCAGGGAACCGATGCCAACGGAACCAGCACTGCCAACGAAACCTCATCCTACGAAGCCACGGCAAGCGGCACCTACTATTTCAGGGTTCAGACCGGTTCGGGCTGTTGGGGTCCCAGCGCCGGAGCTACCGTAACACTCAATACCTTACCTGCTGCCGTTAGCGTTTCGGGTGGCGGCACCCAGTGCGGCGGAACCATGACACTTACTGCCACAGGCGGCACCGGGGGTACCATTTACTGGCAGGGAACCACCAGTGGAGGCACCAACACGGCCACTCCGTCGGCATCGCAAACCGTGTCGGCAAGCGGAACCTATTACTTCAGGGCACGCTCCTCGGGAGGATGCTGGGGCCCCGAAGGCAGCGCCACCGTAACCATTAATCCCGCCCCAACCGCTGTTAGCGTTTCGGGAGGAGGCAGCTTCTGCGGTGGATCTGCAACACTCACTGCAACCGGTGGTACGGGCGGAACAATCTATTATCAGGGAACCACCAGTGGTGGAACCAGCACTGCAACCCCTTCGTCATCACAAACCGTAAGCAGTTCCGGCACCTACTACTTCAGGGCCCGCAACACCGATGGTTGCTGGGGTACCGAAGGCAGCGCCACAGTTACCATAAACACTGTGCCCACAGCCGTAAGTGTTTCGGGTGGCGGAACCCAGTGCGGTGGAACCATGACACTTACGGCTACCGGTGGTAGCGGAGGAACCATCTACTGGCAGGGAACCACCAGTGGTGGAACCAGCACTGCCACGGCCTCGTCGTCGCAAACCGTAAGCAGCTCGGGAACCTACTATTTCAGGGCCCGCTCATCACTCGGTTGCTGGGGACCCGAAGGCAGCGCCACGGTTACCATTAATTCCGTTCCTGCCGCCGTTACCGTTTCGGGCGGAGGTTTATACTGCGGTACCAATCCAACACTTACAGCTTCGGGTGGAGCCGGTGGAACCATATACTGGCAAAACACCACCACCAACGGAACCAGCACTGCCACAGCCTCGTCGTCGCAAACCGTAAGCAGCAGCGGAACCTATTATTTCAGGGCACAATCTGCCGCCGGTTGCTGGGGTGCTCAAGGCAGCGCCACCGTGAGCGTAAATCCTGCGGTTTCTGTCAATTTAAGTATGACCGAAGAATCGGCTCCCGGTGCACAGGATGGAACAGCTACCGCATCGGTTACCGGTGGTACCTCACCATTTAACTATACTTGGACATCCCCCGCATCAGGTAATCCGGCAACCGGTCTGGCTGCAGGATACTACTGCCTTACCGTGCAGGATAATGTGGGTTGTACTGCCACCGACTGCATAACCATAACCCTTGCAAATCAACCCAACCCGCCCACTGCGCAGTTTACAGCCGATCAGGTGAGTGGTTGTGGTAGTCTTGCAGTGCAGTTCACCGATCAAAGTACCAACAACCCGACTTCGTGGCAATGGCAATTCGGAGATGGAGCCAACTCAACTGAGCAAAACCCCTTGCATCTTTACACAGCGGCCGGCCAGTACACCGTTACCCTGACCGTAAGCAATGCCGATGGCAGCGACGACCTCGAAATGACCAACTACATCACCGTATGGCCCACGCTGATTGTCAACCTTTCGATGACGCAGGAATCTGCTGAAGGCGCTGCCGATGGCACTGTTACAGCTTCGGTCGACGGAGGAACCGCTCCGTTCCAGTTCATCTGGTCGGTGGCCGGGTCCGGAAGCGTTCTTACGGGACTTACTGCAGGCGAATATTGCGTAACAGTAAACGATAATAATGAATGTAACGACGCAAACTGCATTACCCTTACTGTGGCCGGCAGCAACCCACTCGATGCACTGTTTACGGCACAGCAGGAGGGTACATGCGGAAGCGCTACGGTAACATTTACCGATAACAGTACCGGTGGAGCAACCCAATGGCTTTGGAGCTTTGGCGACGGCGCCGAATCGAATGAGCAGAACCCGCAACATTTCTACGCTACCCACGGGGTATATCAGGTAACACTTCAAATTGGCGATGGCCAATACACCGACAGCTACAGCATTAATATCACCGTGTTTGAACAACCTCAGCTCAGTTTCGAAGTCACCAATGTGTCGGAAGAAGGTGCTGCCGATGGCGCCATCCAGTTAATCATCACCGGTGGTGCCATGCCTTATATCATCAACTGGTCAAACGGCCAGCACACACCCTTCATTTCAGGTTTAACCCAGGGCATGTATTCGGTGGGTGTAATCGACAACAATGGTTGTTTTGCTACCGGGGCAACAACAGTAGGCGTTGAGGTAGGCATCGGAACCGAATCAGGTTCCGTGCTGAGTCTCTACCCCAACCCTGCCCACGAAGCCATCACCCTCACTTCCGACCGACCACTGGGCGATATCGCCATCACCGATGCACTCGGAAGGGTTTGTCAAAGAATCAACGCAAACACCGAAACCATCACCCTGAGCATCTCCGACCTGCCTGCCGGGCTATACATGCTCCGCTGCACCCGGGGCGATGATTCCCGAATCCTAAAATTCGTCAAAACCGAATAACCAAACCTAAGGATTTTAAAAACGCTCCGCACGGGGCGTTTTTATTTTGCCACTATCCAAGGCTGCTGTGCCTGTCCGAGCCTGTCCGAGCCGGTCACCGAGCCGGTCACCGAGCGGAGTCGAGGTGGAGTCGAGGTGCCCGGCGAGAAAACCGCGAAGCCGAGGCGGAGTCGAGGCGAAGTCTAGATGTCGAAGCACCACGCTTGTTTCACCAACTACTCCACCACCACCTCATCACAAAACAACCACGCCTTTTTGCCACGTCCCTGATGCCACGATGGACACACCCCGACGTTTTCGGCAACCACCCTCACATAACGCCCGCTAAGTTTCCCCACGGCTACCGAAACGCTTGCAATCCGCGTAATCCCTGCCGAACCCTCATCGCTGGCTTCCGGAGTTTTTTCGGCAATAGTTTTAAAACTATTTCCATCCGTCGAAACCGAAAACACCACCCGTTTCGGGGCAAATATCCAATCATTGGGCGAGTCGAGAAACGCCGTCGAAATGCTTGTAATGTCGGTTACGCTGCCCAAATCAAGCACAACATCCATATCATTACCCTCAAAACCCTGCCAGTTTGCAGCGAAGTTGTAGTTACCCCTGATACCGTCGCTTAATGCTTTATTTCCCGATGCAGCAAACTTCATACTGAAATTATTCACGTACTTCACGGGTTTCTGATAGGCGCGGTGAGTGGTGGCTTTTTCGCCAATCGTTGCCGATTTGGCAAATACCGGCATTTTCTCCTTCGATTGTTGATTGAAATCTTTCACACTGCTACATCCTTCTGCCGATTCTTTCCAGCGACTCAATTTCATTACCCAACCCCCCGTTTTCGAAAGCGCTGCCAACAGGCTGTCGCCCGAACTGACTTTTAACCTGAAATATTCAATGCTTCCGGGCGACTTCTCCCAGTCGCATTCCCTGGCATCACACCATATTTCGGCCAAATAGCTGCCTTCGTTTCCAAGATACCACAGCGGAATTGTCAGCAAACGGCAATTCTCGTCAGTAATGGCGCCCACATACCATGTGTCGCCGTAACGACGTGCCGTGCAAACATAATCACCCGGGCGGCACAACGGTATAATGCTTTCGTGCCAGCTGCACGGAATATCTTCGATAAAGCCGAATGCCGGCACATTTTCGTAATTCTCGATCATATCCGAAACCATCATCATCGGGCTGTAAAACACCACATACAGGGCCAATTGATGCGATAGGGTACAATACAGCCGTTTGTTCTTTTCGGGGCTGTGATTCACCTTAAAAATCCCCGGAGTATAGTCCGCCGGGCCTGCCACAAAGCGTGTAAACGGCAATATCGTGGTGTGCGATGGGGGCGTGGCCTTGTAGGTGGCGTTCCATTCATTGCCCCGTATGGCTTCCTGCGACATCAGGTTGGGCCAGGTGCGGTCGAGTCCTGTCGGTTTTATACTTTCGTGCACATCAAGGCAAATCTGATATTTAGCCGCTGTTTCAACCACCCGCTGATAATGCTTCACCATATACTGCCCGTGGTGCGGATACCCTTCCGGGATAACCGGTCCGGCATAGCCCGTTTTCAGGTAGCCGATACCCAGTTTCCGGCACAATTGCATCGCGCTGTCGAGTTGGGCTTCATACATGGGTATATTACAGCCCGTTTCGTGATGCGATATAAAACGAACCCCTTTCGAATCGGCATAGCGAACCACCTTGTCAAGGTCAAATCCCTTGGCCGGAGCACAAAAATCCTGCACCGCCACGCTATTGCCCGCCCATGTTTCCCAACCCTTGTTCCAGCCCTCGGCCAGCACAGCCTCAATGCCATGCGCTGCTGCAAAGTCGATATATTCCTTTGTGCGTTCGGTGGTGGCACCCTGCTGCGGGCCTTCGAACCAGGTGTATTTCCCGATGTGCATGCCCCACCATATACCCACAAATTTCACAGGCCGTATCCACGAGGTATCTTCAATACGGCAATCCTCATTCAAATTTTGAATCAGATGGCTTGTCGCCATTCCGCCCGCATTCATCCCGATTATTATGCAGCGCCACGGGCTTGTAAACGGTGTCTCAACCCGCGCAGCGATACCATCGGGCTCCGGCCACAGCGCTGTTCTGAAAACCGGTTTTCCGGCCTCGCTTTGTTGCAGATACATTTCGGAATAGTTCACCAGTGCAGCTTCGTGAACACACAACCAAACACCATCTTTGGTACTTACCGTCATCGGGGTAGCCGCGTCAGGCACCTCCGAAAGCCGGGTGTTTCTATACAGCGATTCATACGCAAATTCGCCGGCCGGTATCCACCACACACTGTCGTCAGCAGCAAAACGGAAGCCTGTGTTTTCCGAAACAATGTACAAACTGTCGCCAACCTGCCCGGGAATTGTGTACCGGAACGCCACCCCGTCGTCGTAGGCCCTTACCGTAAGCACCAGATTGCGTTGCAGCCTGCTGTATTCCTTCAGGGTAATCACCGTTTCGTTATAAAAATTTTTTATGCTGGCATCAGTGCCCCATACCGGCGACCAGGTTTCATTCATACTGTGTCGGCGAATATCAACCACCTCGAGGCTGTCGCCAAAATCTTCCGCATCACTGAACGTGAACCCCATGGGAGACTCCGAAATCACTTCGTTGTTATTGCAAAAAACACGGTACCGAAGAACGTTGTGTTTCGTGCTAATATCGATGCGTATGCTGCCATCGGGCGACAGGGTTTCCACCACCGACCCGCGATGACTGCACGAGGCCAGGGCCACCAAACACGGCATCACAATATACATCAGGTGTTTTACAGACTTTTTCATAATAATTCCTTCTTTTCGATGCACTCAAAACAAAGATAATTATTTTCACACAGATACCTCGCCAACGAATTCCACCCTTCAATCAACAAATCTTTAATCAAAAAATCTCTCATAGGGGGCGCGATATAGGAGACGCGATAAAGGAGACGGGATATAGGAGACGGGATATAGGAGACGCGATAAAGGAGACGCGATAAATCGCGTCTCTACGGGTGGGGAAACGGCTCGGACATTTCGACACTTCGACTCCGCTCAGTGACCAGCTCAATGTAAAGTTGTGCAAACGGCTCGGAGGAGCATGCAAACGGTTCGGAGGTGCGTTCAAACGGCTCGGAGGAGCATGCAAACGGCTCGGAGGTGAGTGCAAACGGCTCGGAGGAGCGTGCAAACGGCTCGGAGGAGCATGCAAACGGCTCGGAGGTGCGTGCAAACGGTTCGGAGGAGCGTGCAAACGGCTCGGAGGTGCGTTCAAACGGTTCGG
>JAKQPY010000178.1:0-10657 GCA_029564465.1 Bacteroidota bacterium
TCCTGTCGGTAAAACCCCGCGAAAACCTGGCTCCGGTAAGATTAATATTCTGTTTCAGCCGGCATCAGGTTTCAGTTATTAAAACGGAACTGGTTATTGAAACCCATCAGCGAAACGAGTTTACCGAAGAATACAAAAAACTGACTGCTGATTTTTATTTGAAGTTCTAGGAAATCTGTATTGTTTTAGTACTTTTGCTGGTGCTGAAACTATTGGTAATCAGCTTATTGACAGATTTGTTACGTGTTTGAAAAGTATTGCTTTGTATGAAAAAACAAAAGGTACAGCCAAAGGAAAAAATTTCGAAACCTTCACATCAATTGGCTTTTGTAGGCATTTTCTTATTAGCAGGATTAATTATAGGCCTTATTGCCGGGTATTTTCTGTTTCATTCCCGCCACAAGTCTGATTTACGTGCCGATAAACCTGTTTCAGAGAAAACCTTGGTCAATGTTGACGAAATCAGGCTGGGAGGAGCTTATGAATTGACGAATCCACTTCTCGATTGCGACAATTTTGAACCATCGATTTTACCCAATCATGTTAAACTGAAGAAAGCGCTGGCAACTTATGTCGATACGAATGTGAAAAATGGCAATGCCAAAAGCATTTCGGTTTATTTCAGATCCATGGATAATGGCCCCTGGATTGGCATTGGCGAAAATACCATGTACCCTCCGGCAAGTCTTTTAAAAGTTCCCTTGATGATTGCTATCCTGAAAAAAGCTGAAAAGGATCCTGAAATACTTAAATCGAAAGTGTATTACAATCAGATAATGGATGCATCGCACAGCCCCAACATACACAGTGCGAAAAAGCTTGAAATCGGAAATACTTACACGGTGGATCAACTTCTGGAATATATGATATCCTATTCCGATAACAATGCCAAAGAAATTCTGCTCAAATTTGTGGATGACGATTTTCTGTTCAAGGTATTTATTGATTTGGGTGTTGATATGCAGCACCGTGACCTGCAGCAGGATTTTATTACATGCCGCGAATATTCATCGTTTTTCAGAATTCTGTATAATGCTTCCTACCTAAGCCGCGACATGTCGGAAAAAGCATTGAAATTACTTACAAAAACAAGCTTTCATCAGGGTATTCCAAATCCTCTTCCTGATAATATTATTGTGGCTCATAAATTTGGCGAGCGGGCCTATCCCGATTCAAACATCAAGCAATTGCACGATTGCGGCATTGTTTATTTCGAAGGAAGACCCTATTTACTGTGTGTGATGACCCTGGGAACCGATTTTGATAAATTGGTAAAGATTATTTCTGATATTTCAGCCTTGACTTATAATGAGATATCTAAAAGTTCTGATTGAAAACAGGTTTTAATTCAAGCCTTACTCCTCGGAGAAATGCTTGCTCAGCCTTCGGTAGTTCGAAAACACCTTGGCACGCGAAATGAATCCCACATATTTCATATCGTCGTCAACCACCGGAAGATTGTAGTTGCCCGATTCCTGGAATTTTTCGGCTACCGTTTCTACTGTTTCGTTAACATTCACAAGGGGCTCAGGCATAAACATCAGGTCGCTCACATAGGTAGTGTCGTATAATTCCTGTTTAAACATGATATGCCTGATGTGGTCGAGGAACACAATCCCTTCGAGTTTGCCATCGTCATCAATTACCGGATAAATATTACGCGTCGAGCGCTCAATGGCGTGCACCAGTTCGTGCATTGTGTTGCCGCCCTTTACACAGATGAAATTCGTTTCAATCATTTGGTCAACTTTCAGCATCGACAGAACCGCCTTGTCTTTGTGGTGGGTTACCAGTTCGCCGCGCCGCGCAAGTTGGTAGGTGTAGAGCGAATTGGGCATAAACAGTTTGGTAATCAGATAGGAGGCTGTCGATACCAGCATCAGCGGGATGAACAGTGAGTACCCACCGGTTATTTCAGCAATGAGGAAGATGGCTGTAAAGGGTGCATGAATTACTCCGGCAATCGTACCAGCCATACCTACCAATGCCATATTCGTGTAAGAGACTTCGAAGCCCAGCCACCTGCTGACCTGTGCAACAAATAAACCCAGGTTAGCTCCCAGAAACAACGAAGGAGCAAATATCCCGCCAACGCCACCTGCTCCAAAAGTCACGGCTGTGGCAAAGGCTTTCAGCATCAGCACGAGCAGAAAAACACCAACGATTACCGGAATGTGATTCGAAATGGAATAGTAAAAAGTATTGTCGAACAAAACGCCCGTGTTGCCATGCAGGCTCGAGTTAATAATTTCATATCCTTCGCCATACAGCGATGGGAATAAGAAAATCAGAACACCAAGGATGATACTCCCGGTAACAAAACGCTTTATCCATGAATCGGTTTTTTCGAAGAGATGATGAACCCAAATATAAACCTTCGAAAAATACACCGAAAGAAAAGCAGCCAAAATACCCAGCACCAGATAAAAAGGAATATCCCGCATGAAAAAAGGATCGATCTTCTCAACAAAATAAATTACGTTGTTGCCTAAGAACAGGTAGGAGGTAAGCACCGCCGACAACGAAGCCAGCAGCAGGGGTATGAGCGACGACATGGTGAGGTCGAGCATGATAACCTCGAGCGCAAACACTATGGCAGCTACCGGTGCTTTGAAAATGGCTGCCATAGCCCCGGTGCATGCGCATCCCAGCAACAGAATTATTTGTTTTTGTTTTAGATGAAAGAGGGTTCCGATATTGCTTCCAATGGCCGAGCCTGTGGCTACGATTGGACCTTCGAGACCTACCGAACCGCCAAAACCAACCGTGAGTGCACTGGTAACCAGATGCGAAAACATATTGTGTTTTGGTATTTTCCCTTTTTGTGTTGCCTTGCTGCGCAATACCATGGCTATTCCGGGTGATAGTTTCTGGCGGATAATGTAACGGGCAAACAACACGGCAAGGAGTATCCCTATGGCCGGAGCAATTATAAACAGATAGTTTTCGCTGGCAGCCGGAAACCATTTAACGACCAGCAAACGGATAAAGTGAACCGAGTTTTTAAGCACCACGGCAGCCAGACCAACCGAAACACCGGTAAGCATGGCCAAAACCATCATAAAGCTTTGGTCCGACACATTGCGCATGCGCCAGATGAGAAACTTCTTCAGCAATTGGTTTATTTTCTCCGTCTTCATCGTTCCGACTAAAAACAACTGACAAATGTAGTAATTGTTATGAATTTTAATAGCATGGTCTTTCTATTTGTCACAACTTTCAACCAACATAATGTTGATACAAAAACACCTGATGGGTTTTGCCTGTCAGGTGTTTCGTGTACAGGCTCTTTCGATGAACCTGACTTATTCCGACTGCCCGTTTATTTTGCTTTTCCTTTTACGCAACGAACAGGGAAACCTACTTTTTTATTGATGTCTATTTTGCGAACATCGGGTGCATCGCTCAGGAAAATTATGAACCACGATTCGCTTTCGTTCGATTCTGAATTGAGCCAGATGTACCCAATACGCCCGCCATTGTCGTATTCACCCCAGCTATAGCGCAAACCGGTTGATTTGGCATTGAAACCGGTGGAATTGTTGGCTGATGGGCTGTTTCCGGGGGTTCCGGGTTCTTCGCTTTCGCCCCATCCCGAAGTTGATGCGAGCGATTTTGCCAGATTGTCGGCATTGCCATCGAGCGAATATCCGGCTTTATGGAGGTAGTTTTTAAAGATTTCCCAATCCGATTCGGTGGGTACACGCCAGCCTTTCGGACACAGCTTGCCGGTTTTTACCGCGTGCCAGTTGTACAGTGCTCCTATCGAACCGGCGAAGTTTTCGTTATCGTCGTAATAGCAAAATGCACCACTGGTAAGCTCCGACCATTTGGTTGCATCATCAATATATTTTATGGCACTTCCATCGTTGTAGGTTTTTGTCCGCAGATTCTCGGCCATCCACACCTGTTTACCGAGTTTTACGGTTTTATACAGGTTTCCGTCGTTGTCTTTAATTGTTTTTTGAGCAGATAACGGAAAAGCTATCAGGAAACATGCTGCAAATACCATCAGACTGATTGATTTCATAATATTCGGTTTATTGGTTAATTGTTAACAAAGTTATATGTTTCAATTTAATTATCATAGGGTGTGCATAAAATTTATCAGTACAATATGCTAACCGATTTGCCGTATCTAAGCCAAATCAGCGGCCCAGAATCACATCGCAGGCTTTTTCGATGATGCTGTCGATACCATTTTCTTCAGCAACGGGATTCATGTCGGTTTCAATGTCGGGAGGAACTCCCTGTTCGTGGCAGATTCCGGCAGGAGAGAGAATCATACTTCCGGCATAGTGCATCTGCCAGCCATTGGGCAATTCGCTGCCAATGGGAAGACCCAAACCGCCACCGGTGGAATCGCCAATTACTGTGACATTGGGGAGTTCCTGCATTACAATCGAAAAAATAGAACCTGCCGAATAGGTTTTGCGGTTGGTGAGCACACATACCGGTTTGTTCCAGTAGCTGCCCGATGGCTCTAACCAGGTGGTGGTAATTCCCGTTAACTCATGATGTCCGGGACCCGATTTTAAGCGGGACCCCAACACAGCGACGCGGGTTTGTGTAAAATGACAGGCTATCTTATACACATTATTCACCTGTCCGCCAAAATTATTGCGTACATCGATAATCAGACCATCGGCATCCGAATACAACTGCAGAATATATTCAAAGTCGGCATCGGTAAACCCGTAACTGAAACTTCCATAGTAAATGTATCCCACTTTTCCGTCGCAGATGGCCGCGTGATAAAATGCCCCGGTTCGGTTTCCATAGCCCTTAAAATAGGTGTCGGTGAGGAGTCTTTCGTTGAAGTTTTCGGGACTGTTGAAAAAGAAATTTACATTTTTATGCTCATCGAAAAATGAGTTGATACCACTGTGCCCGTCGCGCAACACATCAATCATCAGACTCAGAGTGTCGAAGAAAGCCTTGTCGCTCATATCGTTGGTAATTTTGGGCGAGTACACCGTATGCACCGAATCCCAATCGATGTTCTTCAAAGCAAAAAAGGTATACCGCTCGTCGAGTGTTTTCCACATATATTCGAAAACGTCTTTTTTTGTTGCGGGAGGTTTTTCGATGAACGATTTCCTGCAGCTGCCCGAAATAAGTATCAGTACAGCAAAAACAATGGCCGTTATAATATTTGTCATTCTCATCGTGGAGTCTTTTTAAGGTTAAACAATAAACTGAGACCGGTTATGCCATAGCTTGATTTCACCGGATTCAGATCGGCGCGCAGCGAGGCATAACTAAAGCGGTAATTCACAGCGAAAGCATTGCCATTTCGCATCACATACTTCAGCTCTGCATGTATTTCAGGGTTAATAATGCGTGTAAGAAATCCCGAAGTACTGTTTCCCATATCGAGCATTGAGCCATCGGGTTGCAGCAGGTTTTCGGGCATACCAATGTAGGAAGGGGTTATTGCGCTTCCCACGACTGGGTAAAGCATTCCCAGGCTGACCATCCAGTTTTTGTCAGGATTGGCTTTTTTGCATATTGAATGCAACGAAAATTCTTTGGCCAGTCTCAGCGAAATGCCCAGCCCCACGCTCATGTCGTATGATAGTACCGAATTTGACAGGTTTGAATAATTCATCCGTATTGCATACCTGAAATTCACACCCGGACCGGTAAAAAAGTCGATCCCCAGTGGGTTCAGCTTGCGCAGACGCCATAGATACTCTGCCTGAAAGTTGTTGTAGTAAAACGTAACAACATTGTTGTATTCCGGCATATCGTAGGGCATTAATCCTCCGGCGGTAAAACTGTTTTCTACATTCAGATAATTTCTGCGGCAACGCGTAAAGGCGAGGCTGGCACCACCTCCGAGTCCGGTATAGGGCAGACAGGTATTCACCTGTTCACCCACAGCAGCAAGGCTCAATGCTCCGGTAAGCCGTAAATGGCTAAATCCGGTTTTGAGGCTGTCGCCCTGCGGATGGCTGTATGCATATAACGGTAAGCACATTGCCCCAACAAGAAATGCAAGCAATAATTGTCTCTTAATCATAATAGAATAAATATAATCAGTTAATGTAATGTTACTGACAAATGTAATAAAAACCCACTTGGGGTTTTTATTTTATGTATTTTTGTTGAAAATTGGCAATGAGAAGCGAAAGACTCAAATTTTATTTTTCTGAAGACTATCGTTTTCAGCAAACCACCTTAAAGGTGTTGGCTTTATTTGGTTCAGTGGGTCATCTGCTGTTTTTTGTTATACTGAAATATGCAGTGGGATTTTGGGAGTCGTTGCCAATGAGAATTTTCGCTTCATTATTGTTTTTGAGCTTATTGCTTCTTCCCCGCGTGAGACCATTCCGTATCGTGCATGCCTGGTATTACGAGTTTGTTTATTTACTGGTATTCCCGGTGCTTTTCATGATATTTTTAATAAAAAACGATGCAAACGCTTATTGGGCTGCTTCCGTAATCTTTTCTTCGGTTTTGTATGGTTTCCTCACACACCCTTCTAAAGCAATTATCATATATCCTTTGAGTATCGCCGGTGGACTAATCCTATATTCCACTATTGCCGGAGTCCCCGATAACTTGAAAGATATCATTCTCATTCATTTTCCGGCATATTTTATCATGGTGTTGATTGGCATTTTTCAGACTATGATTAGGTTTGCCAATGCAAAAGCAGAAAGAGAAAATGCACGATCCGAAAGTTTGCTGCGCAATATTCTACCCGAGGCCATCATCAGGCAACTAAAAATAAAACAAGAAACCATCGCCCAAAAGTTCGACAATACCACCATTCTGTTTGCTGATATTGCCGGTTTTACTCCCATTGCCGAAAAATCAAGACCCGAGGAGGTGATAAACTTCCTCAACGACATTTTTACCCGTTTCGACAATCTTACTGACAAATTTGGAGTGGAAAAAATCAAAACCATAGGCGACGCTTATATGGTTGTTTGCGGTGTTCCATTGGAGCGCGAAGGTCATGCTGAGGTAGTATCTGAACTGGCTTTGGCCATGATGGATGAAATGGATGGCTACAACGCAGAGAGTGGAGCAGAAACCACCATTCGAATTGGCATTCACTCCGGTCCGGTGGTGGCCGGTGTTATTGGTACCAAAAAATTCGCGTACGACATTTGGGGTGATACGGTGAACACAGCAAGCCGAATGGAGTCGAACGGTGTACCTGGTAAAATTCAGATTAGCGAAGCCACTGCAGCACTATTAGCAGGAAAATTTCGTATGAGTTGCCGTGGTGAAATCGAAATTAAAGGTAAAGGTTTAATGACTACTTATTTTCTGGAATCGAAGATATAATGTGATGAAAATGGCTGTCTGCCATGCAAACAGCCATTGTAATTCTTTTTTGAAATACTATTCGATCTCACTGAAATATTTGATGAACTGTCCAGTTTAGTGCGTTTGAACTTAATTCTTTTGCTTAACCAATTAGCGTTTTTTGTTATATTATCAAGTTCACTATTTTCTCATACTTTTCCCTTGATATTTCGGCTACGCTCAATACAGGTGAAAAGTACCAAAAAATCAAGACATGGTTCGGCTGCGCTCACCAGCCAAATATGCTTCCTCCCGCTCTATCCGTTTAATGAAAAAACGAACAAAGTCGTGTTTTGTCAGCGCAGGCACTTCTCCTTTGGCCGACAAACCAAAGCGTCGAGAAGCAAACCTGAATCTGGTCTTCGGGTGGTTTGCTTCTTTCGCCCTTTGTTGTTTTTTCTATCAAACGGCTATTCACGCCCGGGTTGGCTCGGCTCTAGTGAGCGGAGTCGAACTACATTTTTGTCGGGCCCGCCCACGACGCTATATCTCCAATCACATAATAATTGGTTGTGACTTGTGAGGAAAGCATCGCGATTGAAAACACAAGCTTTCATGCACAACGGAATGCCGCGGGGGGAGTCAACGAGCGCGTAAAAAGCAGCATGAGCGGCCCATAAGGTGGGATGTGCGACAAGCGAATGCTGATTTCTTGCTCGTTGCACCCTTTTTTGGTTACTTTTTTGGGTGAACAAAAAAGTGACAACAATGAACCTGCTTTTTTGGAGCTATGCTTAGTGATATAGAAACACGAACTGAACAGTGATAATAATTTGGTTGGTGCAGCTAACTATAGTGTTTTTTTTAATCAATTCAAGTTGATTAAGTGCCATTAACGCCTGCGCAAACTTATTGTGGGACTAATTATAAGATATAATGAAACAACAATGGCTGTCTGCCATGCAAACAGCCATTGTTATTCATTATTGAAATACTATTCGAGAGAGCTGAAATATTTGATGAACTGGGCACGTTCGTAGGTTTGCGGGTCGGCAATATTGGCATACGAAAGTTTTCCCCTGAATTCATCTAAAGTGCGGTAATTATGGTCTTTCATCCATTCCTGAAGTTCGTCGAGCATTACTTCTATCGACTTCATTCCTTTTTTGTATAACACACTGCAAAGCTGCACGGTTTGTGCACCGGCCAGGAGTTGTTTTACCACCGCACCACCATCGTGGATACCGGTCGAAGCCGAGATTTCGATATCTTTAATCATTCCCGAAATCAGGCCAACCCAACGCAGGCTGTTGCGAATGTCGGTTTCTTTACTGAATACGCTGCTCGAAACCATTTCCATACGGTCGATGTTGATGTCGGGTTCGTAAAAACGGTTGAAAAGCACCACGTTGTTGATTCCTCTGAATTTCATCTGATTGATGAACCATGGCAGGTTGCTGAAATGACTTCCGATTTTTATGGCAATTGGAATCGAGATTTTGGTGCGCAGCGACTCTACAATATCAAAATATTTTTGTTCGATTTCGCCGGGTTTTGTGTTGATGTCGGTAGGCATCAGATACATGTTCAGTTCGAGGGCATCGGCACCCGCATGCTCAAGGTCTTTGGCAAAACCTGTCCACTCCTGATTGCTGATGCAGTTAATGCTGGCAATCACCGGAATGGTAACTTCGTGCTTAACATCCTGAATCAGTTTTACATATTCCGACACCGAATTGTGGCGCGAATAGTTCCGGATATAGTCTTCGGCTTCGGGATAATGGTTGGCTGTTTCAACAATTGCCTTCCCCGCTTCGTGACGAATTTGTTCTTCGAACAGCGATTTCAGCACAACGGCTCCGGCGCCATAGCCGGCAGCGTTAATAATTTGCTCGGTGTTTTTGCTGAGTCCTGAACTGCTTACGATAATCGGGCTCGAAAGCCTCATTCCCATATAAACGGTCGAAATATCTGCCATTGTTTTAAATTTTAAAGTTTAAAAATTCAGGGTAAAATTAATAATTAGTTTTTAGGTTTATAATATTTCATAGCATCGTGAAACACTTTTTTCAGATTTTCTGTTTGTTTGGCTTCCCGGGGGTGATTTCTTAAAAATCCGGTGGCATGAAACCACCCATTTTCGAGACTCTTACCCGGAAAATGATGTTCTTTGTTTTCATACTCTGTCTTTATAAAAATAAAAAAAGGCAGATGAATTTCACCTGCCTTCTTATTAACAAATTTTAAGGTCTATTTGTTTTTCAGTTTGTTGAGCGCATCGCTGTTGTCCGATTTGAGCGACTCCAGTTTGTTGTCAACCTGATCGGAAACGCCTTCCATTTGATCGGCAAGACCTGAACTGTCGGTTCCCATGCTTTCGAATGCAAGCATCATCAGGGTGTTTTCGATGGGTTTGGTCTTTTCGCTCACTTTCGTGTTGAATTCATTCATTTTATCGGGACATTCGGCCTCGTGTTTTTCGGCTTCTGCATTGAATTGTTCCATCCAGGTCATCATCTCGAGCAATTCACCTTTGGCTTTTTCGTCACCACCTTCTACTTTTTTGGCAAGTATAACCATTACATCGATCATTTCTTCACCGGCAACGAAGAAATCTTCGCATTTTTCGAAGGTTTTACCGTCGTATTTGGTTTTCAGATCGGCTAAGTTTTCGGCTTTCTTGGCTTCTGTTTCGTCTTTTTTGGTTTTGTTGCCACACGATACAACGGCTGCGCTTATTACAACAGCTAAAATTACATACATGAATTTTTTCATAATCATCATCTTTTATAGGTTAAAGTTTAATTTTTTGTAAAAATATAAATTTTATTGTCCATGCAAATTATTTTATAGCATGTTTTATTATTCCTCAGCCGAGCCGGTCATCGAGCGGAGCCGAGATGGAGCCGAGGTGGAGTCGCGGTACCTACACGTCATCGCGAGCGCAGCGAAGCGATCTCCTCACCCGGAGACGCTTATCTTATCCACCCGTAAATGCAGATTGCTTTGTCCTCGTACCTCGTCCGCGCAATGACGGGTGGCTACACATCATCGCGAGCGCAGCGAAGCGATCTAACCCCTTGGAGCCGTATTCTTAACCGCCAATTAACCTGCCTATCTGCTCTTATCGGGAAATGCCGGTATTCCCGGAAGTGTTCCGTTGAAGTTCTGCAAGTCGTTGAGAATTACTTCTATCGCCTTGTCGAGCTGGGTATCTTTACCTAAATATTCCAGATATGGGTCATTGTCCACAGCAATGTCGGGGTCAACGCCATAGCCTTCGATAATCCATCCGTTACCCTCTGCCGAATAATGGGCAAATTCCGGTTTATTGAGGAAAGCACCGTCAACAAACGGCAGCGAACCCCTGATGCCAACCACTCCGCCCCAGGTG
>JAKQPY010000200.1:0-36195 GCA_029564465.1 Bacteroidota bacterium
ACCAAAGTTTTCAATATAACCTGTTACTATTGCTGTTGCGCAATAAATTACTTTTAATGCTGTTTGAGCGACAACCCCGCCATTGAGAACGTATGTTCCAAGTTGACCAAAACCGGCATAAGTTGAATTTGCAGGGTCAGCAAACTCATAACCGTTTCCTGTAATTATACCATTCAATGACATCTCAACGACCGATATACTTGCCGAGGAAATATTGGTAATAAGACAGTAACCACCTGACGAGGTTGCGTTTCCGACTAGGTTGAAATAAACTCTTGATGAATTACTCTGACGCGCGAATATAACGGCGTACTTAGATATATTGCCTGTAATCTCGACACGATTGTTTTTACCTGATGAAATCGTCTGACATATACCACACGCTGTACTTGAGCTCCCATCCACATTGCCTATTACATTAAGAGTTGATAAGATATTAGATCCAGCGGTCGATTTCAGGCAATGCGTTGAGCCCGCCTTTATATTTCCTATTACAATTCTATTGGTATTGAAAGTAAATACCCCACCGCCCGCACCTGTTGTCGGACATATCTCGGTAGATAATGTGCCTGAACCAATATTCACATCGGCATCAAGCACAACAGTGTAACTATTGGCATAGACATAATCACCCCAGGTGGGAATAGATGCGCCGCCATTCCACGTAGCAAGTGCCGAAAAATTTCCATCCCCAACCGCATACCTAATTGCCATAACTGTCGGTTATTAATTGTTTCAAATCCTCGATGAATTTCTTATCGCTTTCGGTCATTGCCGTTGGCTGAATAACCTTAACAATTTTACTATCATCTGACTTAGCGCAGTTCAGAATAGTTGTAATTTCTCCCTGCTCGTTTGCTGTGATATTAATGACTATCTGTTTCATATCATTTTTGATTTAAAAAGAATCATATATTCGTCCTCAACACCTTGCTGGTAGTCCTCTCTGACAATTACACACTCATCATCTTCATATTTCTCAAATGTCGAAAATTCAAATTCTTCTTCACCGTCAGTGTCGAATGTTATAATAGTGTTGCCATAATACTTCCACGCACAATCAAGCACATTGAAGTTGAGAAGTTCTTTTGTTTCGAATCTCTTATGAACGAGTATTTGTTGTTCATACAGTTCTTTTTGAAGTTGTTTTAATTTTTCAATCATATTAATATTAAATTTCGTTCTGTCCATTTTGCATTGTTATATTGTGCTGTCATATAAACCCCTCCGGTAGGTGTTGTGTAAATAACTGTGATAACCCACACGGCAGCATCGTCGGCACTGCCCTCTGGAGCGTATGCTACTAAAGTTTTAAGACCGATGGTGTCGCTGCGGCGATCGTAGCCCGCCAAGGCTGCTTGCACAGGTGCTATTAAACGGGCACTGCTCGTAATAGTATGTCGTAGCTGCGATCCGGCAACAATAGCAGATGTGCTAATAGCAGCCTGGCCAATTATTGCCGAAGCTATTCTTGCAGTTGTTGCTACGCTGATCATAGTTCTGAGCTTTCGGTGTCGAATCGCTGTTCAGTAGTAAAGATGTACACCGGATCGCTGCTTACAGCACAATTGCCTAATTCATAATCAGCATCTGTTTTCCAGCATTTCACGGTATAGTAAAAATCGAATTCTCCCAACGCCAGGCTGTCGGGTCTGTTAATGACAACACTGATGCATCCGGGAGCATCTTCGATAGTCACATCGCTGTAACCATCTAAATTCACGGTACTCCAACGCAACTTGGCGCTTTGTTTTAAGCGGCCAAGATACACATCAATCCGTTCAAATACCGATACATCAATGGCGGTTCCGGTGGCTTTGTCGCTCAGCGTTATGAGTAGCTTGGCGTCATTACCGAGTGCAAACAGTTGTTTTTGCGTTTCCATACTTATTATAAATTAAGCCGTCGAGCTGAATCAGCCTGATGGCGTTGTTAATACCATTTACCTTTGCTTGCATCGAGTTATACTCAGGATGGCTGATATCCATCCCACAGCGGCGAGCGTGCGACATTTGGTGTTGCAGCTCGTAGCGTTTTTTTCTGAGTATTTCGATTGCATAGTGCATTTAAAACCTTTTTAAAATGCGGGGGAACCTCCCCCGCGCGGGCCTCGTTTCGCGGCAACGTTTCGCTTCACTCATTAAGAACTGGTGGGGCATTATTTCTGTCTCAGCCCTCGGTGTTCGTTGTGTAGGAGGCAGGACTCGAACCTGCGACTGGCTGTCTTAATTGCGCGCGCCGCTGCTCTAACCAACTGAGCTACTCCCACGGGGCCGGTCTGTCCCGGCTGTCGAAGAACCGTTAAGCCGGTGCGCCTTTTTTAAAGCGCAGTGGCACGAGGTTAATTTTGTACTTGCCATCGTGCGGTTTATCGCTTATCTCAAGCGTGGCAGAATTTAGGTTTTTGCCGCACTTGTCAAGTAAGATTCTAACAAGGGCTGAGCTTTGCATCATGGCTCCGGTTTTTGCCTTAGTTCTCAGTCGGAAGGCGTTGCTATCATTGCTCGGAGCAATGTACATTTCTTCGTTGTCATCGTAGAACTTTGCGCCCAGTCGAGGCATGTCGAGCATTGCAGCTGCGGTTTGCGATAAATCTATTCGTCCGCTCTTACAAAGCGAAATTGTCGGAATACCTTTAATGGCCCCGAAGCCCACATTGTCACGGTTAAACTCTTTCATGGTCGTTGGTGTTAGGTTCAACATCGGGTGAAATACTTGCAAATGTGAGGGGGATGATCACATCTTTATCCATAGCATCTTTGTGAAAAAACGATACATTCATGCTTATCAGACGGGTTGTGAAGCTTTCTTTAAACAGTCCCATAGCCTTGGTCCATCGCTCGTCGGTGTATTTGTCTTCCATCTTCAGGAGGGCTGCTACCGCTGCCGGATTAAAGTCGCCCGACTTGCCTCTCTCGAGAAGTCCGGTTATTACCTCATACGCCTGTGCATCACGTTTTTTCACCATGTCGCCGAGAAATTCACGCAACAGTTGTTCGGCCAGGTCGGCACGCTCGTCGTATTCGCTAACCACATTGCGTTCGTAAGCAACTTTGTAGCTTGCATTCGCATTACGAATGCTGAAACCACCCTTGCTATTGGTTCGAATATCGCCGTACTCTTCGGCACGCTTGCGAAATTCCTCAATTTGGCGCATTGCAATGCTTTTAAAATCGCGAAGTTGCGCCGATAAATCCTCGGCACGTTTGCACAGTGTAACCACCAGTTCGTGTCGGTCGGCTTCATAATCTTGTTTGCGAGCCTCGCGATCGCGGCGTTCCTGGTCGCGCTTTTGTTGTAAGGCTGCTTCGAGGTCAGCAACCGAAACTTTTGAATAATCGATGTTGTTTGTCATAGCTGTATTTTTAGCTGGTTAATTTGTAAACTTTTGGCAATAGTCAACTCGAGTTGAGCCCCATCGCTTTCTTCCCATCCGGGAAGTAAAACTATCAGTTGGCAATCGAGTAATGCACCGACGCATACTTTCATGGCTTCGTTCCATGGCATGTTTTCCGCGCACAATTTAATGGGGTTAACGGGCTCAAGCCCCATATTTCGAACAGCTTTTTCGGCAATACCGAACAGATGCTCGGTTGTGTGCCGATCGCGACCGGTAACCGGCCCGCTGAGGTAAACTTTTACCGGCATAGGTTTGCAATTTTAGGTACACTTATCTCCTGAATTTCGCCGCATTTTGCACCGCTCAACTTAGCCATAGTAGCATCAAGTTTTACCTGAATGGCGTTGTATTCTCGTTTTTTCGACATCCATTCAATCTTGTTCACATTACGCGGATTCCACAACCATTGGCTTAGTGCTTCGGCATTGCGCTTCAGGCGGTCTATCTCGCGGTTTACGGCATGTTTAAATGCGCTTTCCGACATCTGGCCTATGATTCCGGCTATCGGGCGTCCATCAGATTTGTAAATGATGGAATTTTTTTTGGGGTCATAAATAATTACTTGCATAGCATATTGATTTGGTGAGTTTATTTTCTATTGCGGTTTTTAATTCTGTACCAGGCATCTACTATTAAGTTCCACAGTATTATTGCTATTGCAACAATTGCTATTACTGCAAAAATTGCGAGACCTATTATCGTGTCGGCATGCCATACCAATATTGTTCCATCGCACGAAGTGAGTAATAGGCACAAGAATAGCAGTACTGTAGCTTTTGTGCCGGTTTTAAGCGAATTACAAAGCAGATCTATATAATCGGCTATTACATTGTCACTGCGTTCGACAACGAATTCGATGGTATTATTGTCGGTAACGCGGTCAAGCGTTGTGTTTATAACCTTTTTGAAAAAACTACCGTTACAAGTTTCGAGGTACCAGAATTTCATTGCTGAGTTATTCATTTTCAAATAGTTTTAGTTGGCGTTTATCTTCCTTTTTTACATGCAGATTATCGCGCCCCAAACGGTCGCATTCGCTTTGTATCATGCGGTCGATGCTTGGGGTATTGATTATGGTTATAAAGCGCTGGTATGAGATGGGGTACACCGGATTCACATATTTCTCCCAAATCCCTTTGTAGGTTGAATAGCCTTCCTCGTAGTGCTCTTTTACGATGGCTACTATGTTTTTGTACATCAGGAGCTTATTTATTCGGTTGTAGGCCATAATTAATTGTATATGTTAATTATTGCATAGTTCGCTCAGCAAAAACTCCTTTATTTGCTTGCCCTTGCCGCGGGTTCCCTGGCGTTTGCCTCGTGCAAGCTCGGCCACGTAGGTGTAGGTTACCCCGAATTTTGCTGCAGTTCTGAAGTACAGGCTGGTTCCCCGTTGTTTTTCGCGACATTGTTTTGCTATTGTTTCCATGTTAAAATGTTATTACTTTTGTTTGAACGTTCATAAAACCGGCCAAAAGAATATTCATCAAACCACACAAATATGAGTCTGGGTAATTATCTTGTAAAATCAAATGGACCTTATGAAGAGATACACTCGGCTTTCTCTTCGGAAGAGATTGAACAACTTTATACGATTTTAAAAACGCTAGGATTTGCGAAATATCACGTTTTTGTTCTGGAGAATCTGCCAGACATTGTGAAATACATTTCGCTAACTGAGTCTCAACGTCGTGCGCCAAAGTGGAGCAAACGCCCCGATTATTTACTGTTTCGCTGCGCAGCACTTCAAATATCGTATTCAACTGTGCTATTCCTTGAGCAAATTGCATGTGTAGATACCATTGTTGACCGGGGCAGTTATCGCAGTTTTCATGCTGCATTTGCTGCTGGTGTAGCGAGGATAATATCTCGTTTTCCATTAGGTCGGTTTCCGTTCGATAGTCCGAACGGGAAGAACCCATTTGCCCCTTCTTGATGTTTTTTTCCATCATATCGTTTTTTTAGTTTTCTTTGTTGTCGTTAATTAGGGCAAATATATAGACAATTGTCTATGATTGCAAATTATTTTAGACAAATTTCTAAATTATTTAATGAAAGTTATTAACAGAATATATGAATATCTTGAATTTAAGCAAGTTAAGCCTTCCGCTTTTGAGAGGAACATGGGAATGTCTAATGGGTATTTGGGCAAGCAATTGCAAAGACAAGCGGATGTTGGAGAAAGTGTTATAGTAAAAATATTAGAAAATTGTCCTGATATTTCGCCGGTTTGGCTTCTGCTTGGTTACGGGGAAATGCTAAAAAATGAAGGCAATAAACAAAAAGACTATTCTTATTATGAGAAAAAAATACTTGAATTACAAGCTAAGCTCATTGCAGCCCAGGACACGATAATTCAATTAATGAAAAAGAATGGATAATTAAAAAAACTTATTATGGACTATGTTGAATTTAGCAATTTAGTAATTGTGTTATTAAGCGTAATTGTCGTTTGTGCTCTTGTATCGGCAATTCAATTGGTAATGTTAAGAAAAAGTGGCGGCAAGCAAGAGAGTGCAAAAGCCTGCTCGATGGAAGCCGAGATAGCTTTACTTGGAGGAGATAAGGCTGGTGCACTAAAGTGGTATTATCGGGCTCTGTATCTCGATTACGCAAAGGATAATACCAATGCGTCGCCTTATTACTTTGAAAAATTAAAAAGAGAATTGTTCGAAAAATATAATGATAAAATTGCAAGTCTGGGCGGGCTGTACCCCGAAAGTTGTATGCCGGTTGATAAAAGAAAAGAAGCGCTTGAATCGCTGCAGCTTTTATTCGATAGCGGGCAATACACACAAGCTGAATATGAGGCAGAAAAGGCTGATATTTTGAGTCGTGACGAATTTTCATTTTACGTTTAAACATTATAAAAAACAACATGGAAACATCAGGCATTTCGATTTTAGAGGTAATTCTTAGCATCGCGCTTCTGGTAACATGGCTTGTTGCGGTGGCACAAATTATTGCAATCAGGCGCACCGTATCGCGTCGCTACTCCCACATCGATGCAGAACACGAGGCTGAGATATGCCGCATTGCCGGCGATGAAGCCGGGTACTTGAAAAACATGTATCGGGCACTGTATTACTACTGGGTCGGAAGTCCACACCATCGGTCTGAATCGAACCATGAGCTGCTGAAGCAGGAAATGAGGGAACGCTATTATAACGTGATTGTGAAGGCCGGTGGAACTTATCCTGCCAAGTTTATTCCAACGCCTGTAAATAAGTTTGTATAAAATGCAAAGAAAGTTGCATAATAAGTATTAACCATAAAAACCATACTATGGAAAAGCCAAAATTTGAACTCGGAGATGTGGTTTATTTAAAGTCAACCATTATTTCAGGAAACATGTTGTGTATGACAGTTTCGGAAGTAGAAGACGAAAATACAGTAATGTGTATTTACCTAAATCCAGTAACGGGTAAAACCGAGGAGGAATCGTTTCCTGTTGTAGTATTGCAAAAGCACGGCAAGTAATATTGCCGTGCTTTATACGCCTCACGACTTGCGCTGGTAGCGTAGTATCAGTAATCCAAATAATCTAACATCGGTTATGGCAGATGCTTTGCCATTTTTAAGCCGGATGTACTTAGTAATTGTAATCATAATAGTTAAATTTTAAGGTAAGTAAAAAACCAAGCCGCATGCTGCGGCATGGCGTTAATTGGATGTATCAGTATGTCAAAGATCGTGGTTGGTTAACTGTATATAAATGCAATTAAAAAAGCATTTATATACACGTTAACCATTACTCTCAGTTATTACTGGTGCCACATTGTTAACTGCAACATACTCAGGGCACCCTGATACGTCAACTACATTGCAGGTGAACTCCTCGATGCTGTCGAGTATGGTATCGTGGTTGTGGTTTATTTCGCTACGGGTGCGCATAAAGCGGTTGCCCGTGGTAGTGGCAAAATTGGTGATGGCGTTATTCACCAGATCGGCTAATTCAAGGTATTCGAGGGCATCGAAATGTTGCGGATTATAATCGGCAGTGTTGGCAAACCATTGGCTTACAATGTGCACGCGTACGGTTATATCGGCATTTTGTTTGTTAAAACCCATCTTGCTCCACACAATGGGAAGAAACTCGACAAATATTGCAGGATAAGCAAACGGGGTTTCTTTTTCGAGGAAATCGACCTGTTGGTTCCAGAGATCAAAATGCTTGAACACCGCAGTGTTGTCATCGCGCTTAATGGCTTTTAAACAGTTCCTGATTTCAAGGTAAAGCTGGCGTCTCATGTGTTGAATATTTTGTTAAGTCGTTCGTTTATAATATCTTCAATTCGTTTAATGAGTTCAGGATCGTCTCCTATGAATTGACGCTGAGGCATAATAAATCCCTTTCCACGACCGGCGCGGAGGCCGAAGTTATGCACTGCAGCATACACCTTATCGCTGTAAATTGTTACCTTGCCGGTTTCGACTGAGTACTGAAGCGATCGGCCCAGGTCTGCGGTTTTACCGGTAAGAATTTTGCGCGATCTGTCCTCTCCCTGGGTCGGATTGTCAACCACTTTTCCTCCCCGGATCCATGTTGATTTTCGGCGTTGCACCTCCGGCCATTTAGTACGCTTCCAGCTTTCGGTACGAAAATTCGCCGTAAAATGCTTAACCGCCTCGCGGCCAATTATTGCAGGCAGTTGGTAGTTTAGCAACTTGTCGAGTTGCACCCGGTTGCGCCTTACCTCTTTTGCGAATTGTTCGAAGCTGATTGTTAGCATGTTGAAAAAATATTTTTGTTTTGCAAATATTTATGTTGTACATTTGTCACAATCAATTCTGGTCGGGCTACGGCCGGGTCATTGGATTGGAAAGGGAGGTGTAAACCTCCTTTTTTATTATCTAATAAATTCATATATAACTGTGTTTGAATTGTTTATTATAATTAAACCCTTAAACATGGGGTGCTTTTTTATAAATGTTTCTGCTGTTTGCTGCACTGATTTATGTTCAACTCCAGTAATTTTGATAATTGCGTAATCGGCTTGCTGATATGCATCATTGAGCCGATGGTTTAGCTTAGATCCGGTTCCTTTCATCGCCTTTATGTCGGCAACCCATGTGTCACCGTTCTCGAAAGTAATTACCGCATCGGCGTTGCTGGCCTTTCCTCTGCTTGTAAATCCTTCCGGATAGAAATTAGGCTTCAGCTCCAGGTTGTCGCCGGTAATGTTTGGTAGCAATTTGATGCTCTTGACATTGTTACGCGTGGCTATAAATGCATCGAGAACCTGCATGTTCCCGGCTATTTCGTTCTGTCCATGCAACACATGGCATTTAACTTTCGGGTTTACATTGAACCAGCCGGTTTCTGAGGCGTTAAGTATTGCAGACTCTACCGTTGCAGCGGGCTTGGCTTTGAAATATACACTGTTATTTGTGAATATTACCCCGCTGTGTTGCCCATGTTCGTTTTTGTATTCCTCTCCGGGGTTGCCTTCAAGACCTTGCTGAGCAGATGCTGTGTGTTTTGGTTTTTCAGTACTGCCCTCGTCGGTTTCTTCCCAGTCGCATTTGCACTGCCATAGATTACCTGGCTGATTCTCGTTCCAAAACGGGTCGGTTTTTGGGCGAATAATACCGTAAAATTCCACATGTTCCGGGCGCTGCTCAACGCTTCGGCTTGGCAACCATTTTAGATTAGGGTACAACTCCATCCTGGTTTCATCGCTTGTGAAGTCTATCCATTGTTTTGCAGTTCTGGCACGTGCTGTGGCTGTGTTGTATTCTGCAACCTGGTAACGATTGAACTTGTTCGCAACACGTTTTGCGGCCTCTTTATATTGCTTTGGTTCGCGTGCAACAGCATCCTTATCGGCCCATTGCCTGGCAATCTGTGTTGTTGCGTGGTGGGTTTTGTAAGCAGCAAAACGGTTCACATTCAGCAACAGTTCGCTGTGTTTGGCTGCGTATTTATCGCCACTGAGGGTGCTGTTTATGATGCCGGAGAAGTTTTCGGAATATGTTTTGAATATATCAGCGTTGAAGGTATCGCCCGGCTTTATATTGTCGATGGCCTTAGTAACAACCCTTTTATAAGCCAGAAATGCTGCAATGGGAAATTGCCTGAGTGCTGACAGCAGTACCTTGCTATCGTTGTTGAAATATACTGCATCGAGTTCTTCGATGCTTAACACTGGGCGACGCTTAGTCGCCCTCAGACGAAAAAATCAAGAATTCTGTTAAGCGCACTTAATTTACGCTGTACCGGTGCATTCAATTTTTTATTGTCGGAAGCTGAAGCATCAGGAAGCATATTGGTTTGCATAGCTTCCTTCAGTTCATCATAATTATCAGGTTTGGGGATACCCATTTCCTGATACATAAAATCATCGCTTACCGGAACCTTATCGCTGAAGCTGTTAAGAACGTCCCATTTAACCTTTAGGTTTGACCAGTTGGGATCGGCTGATTTAAACATGATGAAACCACCTGCCACATTGAACCCAAATGTTTTGAGTATTGCCTTAAACTTAGTGTTCAGAATATCGCTGATGAATTTCATGTCGCTCAGGTGTTTTGCATCCTCGGCGTCCTGATGAACTTCGCCCAGCGACCTTGCACCATTGTCACCCTGTTCTGTTGTCAGTGTGTTTCCAAGTATTGCTTTGCTCATTTCGGCATTGCAAGCATCGTGAAGTAATTTATAAAGTTGTCCCGCGGTACCTTTTACCGCATCGTGCATTTTGAAATCTGCAGATTTTGGCAATATGGCATACGATGCACCGCCGTAATATTCCATAGCGCTCTCGAGCTTCGAACGCGTGTCGTCGTCATAATCATCGTAACGGGCTTCCCTGAAGGGCATGCCAAACAACTCCGCAAACTGTGCCCAATCACCAAAATTACCGCGTTTATAAATTACATATTGGCTTGCTTTAATTAGTAAGCCCATGTCGGTACTGCCGGCCCACAATAGGTATTTGCTTAAAGGGGGTTCCTTGTAGAGTATGTCGCGGGTGGCCTGTGCCTGATCGCGGCTCACACATTCGAAGCCTTTTTCGGGATGTACGTGTTTTCGTGGTATCAGGTCATAGTTTATCTCGTAGCGTTCCTCGTCCTCATTCCATAGAATACTGTTAATCTGCACCAGCGTATAACCCCACAGAATTGCATCAATCAGGTCCTTCAATAAATTTCTCATGTCGGGACTGTTTAACAGCTTGTCAATTTCTTCGTCAGGCATTCCGTCTTTCACGAATGTAAGTTGCTTATTGCAGATTGCATCTTGCCTCTTGCCCCAAACAGCTTCAAGGTGCCCATCAAGCAACATATCGCTGTACAAATCGTACAGTTTTACCCGGTTGGGGTTCTGTGTGCTTTCGAAGCTTTTTATTGCATCGCGCCAAACCTGAATGTCTGTGCTTTTTCGAGATGTTGGTTTTATTGTAATGTTGTTAACAACAACTTGTGTAGCTTTTTTGGTAGCCATAGTTACATGTGATTAGTTCGTGGTTTATTACCTCCAAATTTTATGTAGGATGACCCGCCGTTTTTTGCATCGGTAAGCCGTTCAAGGCCTTTAATGACTGCCTTTTCGCTCATCACATCCTTTAAAAAACTGATTTTGCTTTTATAATCGTTCAACCGACTCTCGGGCATGTTCACGGGGTTGCTGATACAATAGATGTTGTATATTGCGATGTCGCGCACAATCTTTACTACGAGATTGTTTCGTTCACTGCCTGATTTTGTGTATTCACGTTCAATGTTGTAGCGGGCGCTTAGGTAAGCTGCAGCTTCGCTCATAGCATCGGTAATTGCTGTATTAATATTTTCCGGTTCCCTTGCCAGGGTTTTCAGAACTTCGGGATACATACCCGCTCCTTCGATGTCAGATTTATCAATATACATTTTACGTGTTTTTAAGCCCGTTTTCGGGGGGCGTTATTTTTTTGGTGCAATGGGTCGCTCTTTTCATTTTGTGGTCTATTTAAAACTTTTTAAAAGGGTTTTAAAGGTGTTTGCCGTCATGCTTGGCAGTGCTTGATTTTTTCGATAGCTTTTTTCCTTTAGGATCGCTTGCCGAGGGTGTAACATAAATGCAATATTTACACAGCGTGATATAATTGCTCAGCGACTTGTCGAGCCACCCGCCCCTTATCAATGCGTTTATTTGATCGCGTTCGTAAACCCGGATTTTATTGGCTACTTTTATTACAAATTGTTGCCTACCCAGGCGTTTGGCTCGCATCGAATTGGCGTGTCTTATGGCAGAGCTTACTGCAATACTCCGCAGTGTGCGTCTTATAATCGTAATTACGACGCTTTTATCGGCCACCCAGATAAATAGTTTCTGAAATAGAATGAATAGTTTGATCATAGTTATATTCGTTTTGTGTTTTTATGCTTAATTCCCCACGTAATTGCCCCTGAGGCCATTGTGCTGTTTTTTGCGTTGATTATGAATATGCCGCCCTCAACACAATCGGGTCCATCGGCAGGTGCCGATAAGGCGGGATCAATGAGTTCAAACTGCTCAATCAGTCGTTCCATGTGCGGGTTTCCCTGTTCATCAACATTAAATACAAGATTGCCGGCGCGGTTAAGGGGTTCTAAATTTCCCTCTATCCTGGCGTACTTATCCGGCTTGTGCCGAGTGTCGGGCATAATGGGTATTGTGCCCATTGTTTTTGCATATTTCGCAAAAAGTGGAATAAAAACCTGTTCGTAAAATGGATCCTGAAGTGAGTTGTTTTCGATGTAGAAATACACCTGAGTTTTATCCCTGCTATAATCGCGTATAAGGTATAACCATGACACGAAATTATCGTTCCCGGTTTGTTCAAGAAAGCCTTTGTAAACGTAGTACTTGCTGTCGCGGTACCCTATCAGAAACATCGACTTGAAACTTGTCCCTTTTGTGGCTCTGTCCTTGTTCGAAGTACTCGGATCTGCGTAACACACAGCAAACTTCAGGGTGTTCAATGGTGGACATTTGCCCCAAACGAGATTTTTAAACACATCGCCTTCGCCTACGGGATTGTTGAAGCACTCTTTTTGCCCTGAAGCAGTACTTACCTGAGCCAGCACTTCGTCGATTCTTTCTTCGGTGTTTTTCTGTGGCCATACCGATTTACCCTTGAGGTAATCGTTTTTAGGATCCGGGCGGTTAATATTAACCATGCGGATGTTTATTATGTCCCAATGGCCCAGCGGCTTATTTCTTATTTCTAATTCCCTTGCTTTTTTGCCTGCCCTTACAATGCAGCAATCTTTAGCGATTATATTACCGCACCAAAGCGTCAATAATGGCTCCGACATCGATCGTGTGAAATACAAGGCCTGTTCAAACCAGTTCCATTTCTTTTTTATTGTTTCCGGATTACGGCACTCTTCGTCGGTGTCGAAATCATCGACCAGGAGTGTATCAACTCGCAGCGGTCCCGATCTGGTACCACGAGGCGACTGCCCTGCTCCAATAGCGCGAAACGAAGCCCCAGATTTCGTTTTAAATTCCCCCATTTCCCAAAATCCCAACATCGGCTGGTCGCCGTAATAGGCTTTTATTCTCGGATTGGTATCTAAGTTGGCCCGGTAAGGTTCAAGTAGTCTAACTGCATTGTCCCAGCTGTTGCTGGTCATAATTATATTCTTCTTTTTACCTGTTAAAACAAGATATAGCACAGCAAACATGGTGCATGTTGACTTCGAGAGCTCGCGGCTCCAGCTGATAACCTCATACCATTCTGCATTACTTATTATTCTTTTGATAAACTTGATATGAAATGGTGCGAAAGAATATTTTGCAAATGCCGGGAAGAAGAAATAAATCCATTCGACAGGGTCCTTTTCAAGATTTTCGCGATGCTTAGTTAATTCGGCAGCCGATATGGTGTTATCCACATAGGTGTCGTCGAGCAATGCCTTGCGGTATTCTTCCCAATCAATTACTATGCTTCGACTGCTTTGCTTGTTCATCGCACCGAGTCCTTTATGTAGGCATCAAACAGACCGCTCAGCTCTTTTGCTTTAACCAGATCCGCAGGGCGGAGCCAGTCGAGGAAATCTTTAACTACGTTGAACTTATCACTTATCGAAAGCTCAAGCTCTAATTTTTGAATTGCTGATGTAAGCTTCGATATTACATCAGCTTCTTTATTGGTAGCATACCTTTCGCCATCCTGCCGTTGAGCAATTTTTAGGTTAATGGCCGTGAGCTGAGCATACAAATTAGCCAACTGGGTGCCGCGTGTGGTGAGCAGGCTCTCGCGAAGTTTATCCCAGCCGTCGTTGTTAACCCAGTTCGACACCGTTTTTTCTGACACCTGCGCACGCGTAGCTATTTCTTTCTGTGTTATGCTCAAATCGCTTAGATACAAGGTTTTGGCATAATCCTTTTTCTGTTTAATCGAGAGTTCGGGCATTAGTTTTTCTTGCAAAGAAAAACTAATGCCTGACTGAAGTCCTGAATCATACATAGGGTATATACGATTGTATGTACCCTTGGTATGATTTCAAATTAATAATAAAATAGAATTCATATTTGCGCCAACATCTTTTAATAATTAATACTTAAAACACATGAAAAATGCCTGATTTCGTCCTTAATGATCAAACGCAGGAAAATGCGCATGGCTTTTACCTCCGCAACGAAGGTGGTCGATTCGACCGATTTCGCGCCAATCCGGTATTGCTTCACAATCACGACGAGAATAAGCTTTTCGGAAAGTGGGAAAATCTCAGGATAGAAGGTGATAAGCTGGTGGCAACTCCTGTGTTTGATCAGGATGATGCAGAAGCGCTTAAAATTCAAAAGAAGGTAGATAAAGGATTTTTAAAGGGCGGATCGCCGGGCATAATCATATTGAACGCGGAGCTATTAACCGAAAACGGCAAAGATAAAGTTGTTGTCACTGAGTGGGAACTCATGGAGGGATCGGTGGTACCGGTTCCGTCAAATCGTGGCAGCGTTTGTTTATATGCCCCCGACGGTACGCGCCTGAAGGATGATCAGGTAAAGCTCTCGTTGAACGAGTTAATCAATAAGTCACCTAATTTAAACACCAATATGGACACGAAAACGTTAGCAGTTTTACTCAGTTTGAATCCTTCGGCAAACGAGGATCAAATTACCGAAGCAATCAAAGGCATCGTTGCTAAAAACCAGCAGCATGTTTCTGATCTGTCTTCAAAAGACGCGGAAATACTCAAGTTGAAGGGTTTGATCGATGCCGAAAAACAGGCAAAAGTAAAAAACCTTATCGACCAGGCTATCACCGATAAAAAAATCGATGAAACACTTCGCGCAACCTACACCAAACTCGCAGAAACCGATTACGACGGATGCGTTAAAGCACTTGGAGCAATGACTGGTGTAGCTCCAATTGTTACGAATTTGGGCAGTCCGGTCCCGGGAGATGTTCCTGAAGCTGAAAAAAGCTGGACATTCAAAGATTATTTGAAAAACAACAAGGCAGAGCAACTCAAAGCCACAAACATTGAGCGTTTTAAAATGCTCTACAAAGCCGAGTACAAACGTGACTATGCAGGGTAATTATTCATTTAAATCCGAAATAAAATGAGCTATATCAATTTGGAACAAAACGCGTCATACAACTTCAAAGCACCATCGATTGATGCTGACGCAGACACAAAAGTAGAAGTTGTTTTTCCGACACAGGAAGCACAATCACCTACAGTTACCGAAACCACTGCGATTGAAATCAACCGCCAAACCACCGTTGTTAACTTGGGCGAATTGGCTGCAAGTATTACGCTGAATGCCACTATTGGCAGCGACGTAGAACGCGGAGCAAAGGTCATGGTTAAGGCCAGTAGCGGAGCAGTTGCAAAAGACGTTACTTTCGGTACCGGATTTACCTCCCCTACAATGGCCGGTACAATCAACAAATCAAAAGCGATGACATTTATGTATGACGGTTCTGCCTTCATACCTGTGGCCGCTGCAGTTACCTTAAATTAATGTTTAACCAAATTCATACAAAAATGAAAGCAACCAAGTTTTTTCTAACCTTAGTAGTCAGCATGTTATTTGCTGCCATTGCAGGTGCATTTGCGGGCCCCGTTGGAGCCGGTATTGCATTTGGCGCCTCGATGATTCAAAAACCGGCGGGTTTTACCTACATGGCAGTCACCCCGGAAATATGGACGAATTATATTGTCGAGAACCTTTTCAAAAATAATGAGTTCATGTTGAATTCGATTGATGAATCTCAGTACGTTATTGGAGCCGGCGTGGTACACATCCCGCAAGCGGGCAGTCCATCAGGAGCAAAACGTAACCGAACTTCGTTGCCGGCTACTATTACACGCCGCAAAGATATTGACGTTACTTATGTTCTCGACGAATTTACGACCGACCCGAGATTCATCCCAAATATTGATAAGGCTGAATTGAGCTACGACAAAATGGAAAGCTGTATTGGCGAAGACATGGCATACCTGAAGCAACTAATTGCCGAATCTACGCTCTATAACTGGCGGCCTAAATGGTTTATTAAAACTACCGGTGATAGCGCAACGGCGACAATTGGTACCGGTAACCGCAAAAAAATTACAGTAGCTGATTTTGTAAGTGCCAAAAAACAATTCAATAAATGGAATGTTCCCGAAGCTGATCGTTTCGTTGTAATTTCTACCGACCTGTTGGGGCAGATTGTGGACGAACTCAAAGCAAACACAACCCGCGACAATAGTGTAATATACAACCCGCTTACCGGTAAGATAGAAAAACTCGAAAGCTTTACGATTTACGAACGATCTACTGCCCTCGTAGCCTCAAACACTACCCTGTCGCAAAATTCAAGCTCAAAGCTTTGGTATTGGACATCAAACGATTTGGTTTATACTCCGGAGCAATTGAACGACCGGTATGCAGAAACGGAATCCTGGGCAACCACATCCGCCGAAATCGCACTATTCTGGTACAAGAACCATGTTGCACGGGCCATTGGAGCCACCCAAATGTTTGATGACCTGGGCAATCCCACCTATTACGGCGATATTTATAGCTTCCTGCAACGCGCTGGAGGTCGTTCGCGAAGATCAGATGGCAAGGGAGTACTCGGAGTAATACAAGTAGCACCGTAGTTTTTCATAGTTGTTGATTATGTGTCTGCCTTCGGGCAGGCACTTTTTTAAACCCAGAGCATGAGAATAATAATCCTCGACAGCGCACACGGCGCAGAAGTTGCCGGCAAAAGAAGCCCGGACGGAAAACACCGCGAATATAAATGGTCGCGCGAACGTCTTAATGCCATAGCCTCCGGATTGAAGAAAAACAGGGTTACGGTTGCGTGGTCACACACAGGCGACAACGAACCGGGGCTTACCAACCGCGTGGCAGCTATGAATAAAATAGCCGGTCCCGCATTTGTGTTTTCGTTGCACAATAACGCTGCTGGATCCGGATCTGTATGGATGAATGCAACCGGTGTTGAAATCTGGACTTGCAAAGGGCAGACCGAAAGCGACAAGCCGGCCACAATGGTTTATGACAAGCTGAAGGCAAATTTTTCGAACCTTAGTTTTCGTAGCGATATGCGCGACGGTGACCCAGATAAAGAGGAGAACTTCACCGTGCTTATGAGCAAACACCCAAGTGCCTTGCTGGAATGGCTGTTCCAAGACAGTAAACAGGATGTTGCTATGCTAAGCGACTCGGCGGTGAATCGGAAGCTGGAGGAAGTCCTTATCGAAGTATTAACCCAAATTGCACGCGCTTGATGGAATGGGCATTGGCCATATTAACGCTTGTACTTCCGGTAGTCAGCTCTGCTGTTACCTGGACTGTTTCGAAGCGCAAACGAAACAACGATTTCCTCGGCAATTTGCAAGGCAGTATCGACCTACTGAGTGTTAAGTACACTGAGTCGCTAAACGAACTTGCGATTGTGCGCAAAGAGAACCTTGAGCTACGAACACTGCAGCAGCAGATGATCATCGAAGTGGCGGGTCTCAAAAAAGAAAACGCCGGCCTCCGTGCCGAAATTGCGGAGCTGAATGAGCGCCTGAATAACATTAAAACCATAACGAAAACCAAGTAACTATGAAAACCAAAACACTCATTATAATCCTCCTTTTTGCATCGGTTATGCTCACCGGTTGTAAAGTTAAAAACCTGCAGCCCGGGCATATTGTCGAAACGGTGATAAATACTGTTTACAAAGAGGTGGTTCGCGATAGCATCGTTACAGTACCGGCCGATGCCTCCAGTGTAGAAGCCTGGTTCGAATGCGACAGCATGAATCGCGTGTATCTTAAGACTATAAATCAAATGCAAGGGCAACGTTCAAGTGTGGCAGCCAATACCAAGTCCGTTGGCAAGGCCATGGTCATCACTGCCGATTGTCTATGCGACAGCCTTGCGATTTATCTGACCCTTAAGGACCGTTATTTAATTAAAGAGGAGAAACACAACGAGAAAGAACTCGTGCCTGTAAAGCAAAAAAGTAAGCTGTGGCCCGGCATGTTAATCGGAGCCTGTTTAATGCTTATTTCGACCATATTATTCAGAATTTATGTAAAACCCTTGATGAAAAAAGCATGGCTAAAAGTAAAACGGATGATATTTTCCGACAATACCCCAAAATAAATGTGTTGTATGTTGATTCGGCCGGTCGTGTGTTTTTTTCACCCTCGGCTCGTGCTAACCTTACACCTGTATATCGTAAGAAAAAAAAGATTGTAAAACCAAAACCTAAGGAATAATGAACGGAATTACCTTTGTTAAGGGACAGGGTGGAGTCCCCAAAACGCTCCCGGGCGAAGACCACTATAGCGGATTAGTTGCCTATGTTCTTGAGGCAGATTTGCCTTCGGGATTCTCAACTACCGCACGTATAAAAAGCTTTTCGTCGATTGTGGCTGCCGAGACTGCAGGAATTGTTTCGACATCAACCGATTGGATTATCAAAGTTCTCCATTATCACATTTCGGAATTTTTTAAAATTGCTCCCTCAGGAATACTTTATGTAGGCCTTTTTGAGCCGGCTGCAACAACATACGATTACACTGAAGTGAAAACATTGCAGAATTATGCTGAAGGTAAACTCCGCCAAATTGCAGTGTACAACCCCAACGTAAATGTTGGAGCAGGAGTTGTTACTGCATTGCAGACCGTTGCAACAACCCTCGATAGCCAGTATAAACCTGCTTCATTACTCCTTGCAGCCAATGTGGCAGCCATTGCCGATTTAACCGACATGTCAGCTCCCGGACAGCAAAATGTTAGTGTGGTAATAGGCCAGGACGGATCAGGCACTGCAAAAACTTTGTTCGATGATGAATCAGCAACCGGATCGGTTACTTGTATCGGGCGGGCGCTTGGTGCATTAAGTCTTGCTGCAGTGCACGAAAGCATTGCATGGGTGCAAAAATTTCCTGCAGGAATCGACAATCCTGCCATGGCCGACGGAAGCCTGGTGAAAGAACTCGACGAATCGGTTCTTGAAGCACTCAATACCAAACGCTTTATTTTTCTGCGCAAACATGGTGGAATCGCCGGCTCATATTTCAACGATTCGCACACCATGGAACTGGCCACGAGCGATTATGCATTTATCGAATCGGTGCGTACCATGGATAAGGCCATCAGGGGCATAAGAACCTATGTATTGCCCTACCTGAGCAGCCCCTTGTATGTGAACCCGTCAACCGGCAAATTACGCCAGGATACGTGCAGCTTTCTGGAAACTCTCGCCGGAAAAGCTCCCGAAGACATGGAGCGTGCCGGGGAACTGTCGGGCATCAGGGTAACTGTCGACCCGAACCAAAATGTATTGTCAAGCTCCGAAGTAGAATTTGTTATTCAGCAAGTCGCTGTGGGAGTTATGCGCAAAGTGAAAGTTAAGATTGGTTACACAACGGTATTAAGCTAATTTAAAAACCACGAATATGAACGGAAACAGACTCACCCCACTGATCAACGGCGTTGAATACAGCTGGGCAGATTTAGTTGTTAACATAGCAGGAAAGCCTATTGTTGGCATTACAAAAATCGATTATGATGATGACCAGGAAATGGAAAACATCTATGGCCAAGGTCAGAACCCCATTGCACGCGGTTATGGCAATATTAAGCCAACGGCGAGCATTGGCTTGTACATGTCGGAAGTTGAGGCCATCGCTGCAGTGAGCGATACTGGCCGGCTGCAGGATATTGCACCCTTCGACATTATCGTGTCGTTTGTGCCCCTGAATGGCGGTGCCGTTGTAGTGCACAAAATACTCAACTGCCAGTTTACCAAGCGTGCCGACAGCCTGGCTCAGGGTGCAACAAAAAAAGAACTGGATCTTCCCCTGCTGCCCAGTCAAATTGTCTGGAGAAATGTAGAATAAATCACCAATAAATTAATAATTATGGATCATTCACAAGAACGCATCGATGCGCTGAAGAAAGAACACGGTAGCATCTTCAAATACACTTCAAAAGACGGAAAAAGCTGTCTCCTAAGAAGCCCTAATTTAAAAATAATTGATGCTTGCAGGACGGTGGCAAATGGTTCTACGGTAAAATTCGATAAAGCCCTTGTTGAAAATTGTTGGATCGAAGGTGATGAAGAATTGCGAACCAACGACAACTACTGCATGGGTCTTTTCGACTGGTTACCGGCAATCATAAAAAAGGTTGATGGACAATTGGAGGAGCTTTAGCCGGTGCTCGAATTGAGGCGCCGTGCGCCGGCGAGCGCTACGACCTCATAAAAGGAGTGTGCTACACTTACAGATCAATGCGTGCCTACTGTCGTTATTATTTGAAGTACACTCCCGATGTGCTCGATTCAATGAGCGATATTCAGCTAGCTGAAGCATTTAACGATTTAATTTTTGTTAGAAGTAAACGAAGCAGATTTGAACCGGAAGAATAATTACTTATTAATTAAGCGGTCTATGTCCTTTGTAGCCGAAATAATCAGAATCAAGGCCATTGCGAAAAATAATGCCGGTAATAATATGAGTATCATGATGCAAAGATATTAAAAAATGGATACACACGTAAAATATGCGATAGAAATTGTTGACAGGTGGTCGACAGGTTTGCAAAAGATGTCATCTGCTATTGATCGTGTCAATGTCAAAAAAATTAATGATCCTTTTGCAGACCAAAACAAGAGCTTGGCACAACTTCGCGGAAACATTGAAAGATATCGTATTGCGGCAGAAAATTCATTTAGAACCGACCATATTAGAAAATACAACCAGCTTATTTCAGAAACGGAAGCAAGAATTAAGAAGTTACAGGTGGAAACTTCAACCTGCTCTGAAAAAACGTCCTTATGGGGTGCTGCCATTAAAAAAGTTGCATGGGCTTACGCAGCTATGGTTGCCGGCAAGGCATTTGGGGGTATAGTAAGTGGTAGTATTACCGCAACCTCCGAAATGGAAAAATATAATGTTGCGCTTAAAACTATGATGGGTAACCAAGGAGCGGCAAGAGACAGGATGTCGGAATATGTCGATATTGCTGCGAAAACACCATTTCAGTTAAACCAAGTTGTCGATGCGGGCAATCAGCTACAGGCAATGGGAAGGTATAGCCGGGAAAACATCGTTAATCTTGGTGATTTAGCGGCCGCTTCGGGGAAACCTATTGAGCAGGTTTTGTCTGCATATTCAAAGCTTGCAACGGGACAAAAGGGCGAAGCCGTGAATATGTTTAGAGACCTGCTAATAAGTTCCGAAGATTGGGCTAAGGCAACAGGTATGGGCATCAAATCTAATGGAGAACTAATGGCTAGTACTGAGGAAATGATTGCAGCCCTTCCCAACATACTAAAAGCCAAGGGATTCATTGGTATGATGGAAGAGCAAAGCAAAACAACGGCCGGCCGTATCAGCAACCTAAAGGATAGCTTTTTTCAGCTGCAGAGCGCAATGGGTGAAAGGTTGAAGCCAGCTTTTGACAGCTTAATACAAGCAGGCTCCGGCTTGATTGATATGACAAAAAAATGGGTGGAAATACCTGTAACTGTTAAAATTGCTGAGGAAAAGGCCGAGCTAAACGCTCTTGTCGGGATAATAACAGATGCTAACACGGCCGAGGAAACAAGACGTGATCTTATTGCAGATTTGCAAAGGCAATACCCTGATTTTCTAGGAAATTTGAATGCGGAAACAGTATCCAATGAGCAGCTTCGTTATAAGCTAGCTGCAGTTAATGAGCAATATGATCGAAAAATTAGGCTAGTAGCGCAGCAAAAAATCACCAGTGACGCCGAAAGTCAATATAAGGAAACTCAAGCCCGAATTATTGAGGTGCAGACTGCGATTGATGCAAAAAAGGAAATTGATAAGATGTGGCCAAGTGTGGTTGCCAATTATAACATGGTCTATAATTATAAAAAAGGAGATTACGGCTATTTAAACACAGACGTCATTACTGAGCGTGCAGTTACTGAAGTTGAAAATGCAATTAAATTTATGCTTGCACCGCAAGAGGGAATGCAATTTGATTATACAAGACAAATTGAGTTGTTTTCCGACTATATTGCCTATGCAAACAACTACCTTGAAAACAAAAGCACATGGTCGTCGTTAGACAGTGAACTGGCAAAATTAAACGTACAATCTCTATCACAAAAAAAGGTGTTAGGGATGTATCAGAATAAATTGTCTAATGCAGAAAGGGAGGAAATTTATGGCGCAGCTTCACTTATTGATATAAGTAATAGCCAAAGTTTTGAAAAGATATTTGGAAAAAGTGACTATAAGCAATCTAAAGCCTTAAGTGCTGAATTCGATGCACTTCGAAAAAAATCATCAGAAGCTTATACCGATGCCGACTGGCAACGTTTAAGTGCATTTATGTCAGGCGACTTACGTTATTCGCCGAGTGGAGGAGGTGGTGGTGGTGGGAATGGCCCCTCGGGTAATAATTCCTTTGCCAAAGCCGAAGATGCCATTGCCGGTGGAGGTCGCAATGTAAAAAACTTCAACATAACGATTGATAATTTGGTGGGTGTAAACAACAATATATTTGAGCCCGGAGAGAGTATCGAAAATGCCGAAAATTTCAGGAATCGGTTAACCGCCTTACTGCAATCGGTTTTAAACGACATTAATTACTCGGCAAACTAATGAGTTCAATAAGGTTCATATTGCGCAATGTTGGAAACGAGCTGGCCTGGGTTGCCAAAAATACGGGGCTGGCCATGGCCCGTAAATCGCTGTTCGAAAAAATACTCCAGGACGCCAACATAAGCTACGATGCCGATGAATTGCTGAGTCTCGACAATTTGCCCAGCGACTACCTGGGCGCATCGAATGCGGTTAAACGCAATAATGTAATTTTCGAGATAGATTCCGACAGAACCACCAGCCCGGGAACCAAGTTGCAAATTGAGCTTATTGATGTCAAAATCAAGGTGACTCAGCAAAATACGATTGTAAGCACAGCATTGGTTAACCGAAGGGGTTCGGTTAAAGAATTCATACAAGCCAACGACTATAGGGTAGAGATGCGCGGCAGCGTAATAAGCCATTCTCAAAGTGTGTTGATTCCCGAGCTGCCCGGGGTAATAAAAAGCGGAGTAGCAACGGGCGGTAAGGGGTCGCAAAATGGATTCCCGATAAATGAAGTAATTACGTTGCGCAGAATTTTGCAGGTTCCATCTAACATTGTTGTACACAGCAAATACCTGCAGTTGTTTGGAATTACCCGTCTGGTTTATAAATCGGGCGATTATGACCAGGAGGCCACCAAATATGCCAATACACTGGCGTTCAGCCTATCATTCGAAAGCGACGAGGACTATGATTTAATTGTAGAATAATTATTGAAAACGTATGCGCAAATCAGGATTATACTCAACAAATTCAATTGTAAAATCGGCCGGTCCGTCGGTAAAATACCATTCACCACATTTGTTTCCGATGCTGCGATCGCTTTTGCGCACCGTTAAATCTTCATTAAAATTCACCACCGAAACGCGTATATCGGCATTATGCTCAACTATTCTCACGCTTCCGGAAAGGGTTTTACCATTGCACGTACAGTTCGATTTATCGAAATTGAGATGTGCAGATGCGATTGTAATTAATAAAGCTAAAATGTGACTCATATATGTTCCGATTGAGCTGTAAAATAGTAATACGAAGCAATTTTAGTGCCAAAACAATTCAATTTGACTATGTTAATTCCATTATTATTAGCTCATCAACAAAAACATTTACCGATACAGCCAAAATCGTAATACCGCGCAAATTAAGCCACAAAGGGGTAAGCATTACCGAAATGATTAGGCGCAACGATGAGATTGAAATATCGCTGGGCTACGATATGCAGCTCGAAAAGGTGTTTACAGGTTACATTACTAAGGTAGGAACTGGAACACCTCTCATTATTGAATGCGAAAACGCCGCATGGAACCTGAAGCAAATTAAAATAGCGCCAAAACATTACCCAAAACTAAGCATACAGGACTTTGTAAAAGAGTGGATGCCATCATACAGCTGCAAGGTTGCAGAGGTAGATCTTGGTGAGGTAATCATTAAAGAAGAGTCGAGTCTCGCTACTGTTTTTGAGTATTTCATGAAAAACTATCCGCTGTCGTTTTTCTTCAGAGATGGGGTGTTTTACGGGGTTCTGACCAGTGCAATGACGCTGTCGAATGAAGCCGTAAAGACAATCAAGTTTAAGATGGGTTACAATGTTATTAGCGACAATTTAGTGTACACCCTCGAGGAAGATGTAAAAATACAGATTGTTGCTAAGGCAATACTGGCTGACAACACAAAGCTGGAGTACAAAGTGCCTGCCACCGGTGAGGGCGAAATACGCACATTTTTCAAGCCTGGTGCAAAGTCAATCGAGGAGTTGAAAGCATTTGCTGATGAGATGCTGGCTACGTATAAGGTCGATAAAATGAGTGGTGATTTTACAGCATTTGGAATTCCGTATGTTCGTAAAGGTGATATTGTTCATCTGTTCGATGAAAAATTTCAGGAACGTAACGATAAAAAATTTGTAGTCGAATCGGTGGAATACAACTTTGGGGTGGCTGGGTATCGACAGAAAATTAACCTGGGTTACGAGTTAAAAAATGGATAGTATAGCTGAAATATTACGAAAAATTGTTGGTAATTCTGGCAAACAAAGCCTTATTGCCAAAGTTAATTGCGTTGGTGATTATAACTGCGAAGTAACTGTTGTAGAAAGTGGCCTGATATTACCAAATGTACGATTGACATCTGGCACTGATGCAACTAAGGGTATTATTATTTGTCCTGCTAAAGACAGCTATGTAATAGTTGATAAACTCAACGATATAGACTATTATGTGAGCATGTACAGCGAAATTGCGAGTTATAAGGTATGTGTCGGAGATATGAGCATCCTAATTACAGCTGATGCAATTACTCTAAATGATGGCAGACTAGGCAGCAATATACCTGATATAGGAAAGCTTGTCGGCCAGCTCAATGCACTCGAAAACAAAGTGAATAACTTGATAAGCACACTAAATGGAATAACGATTCCATTGGCCCCAAGCGGTACCTTTCCATTTTCAACAATATTCGGAGCAGTAAGCTCACTAGAGACCACGAAAGCTAATGACATTGCAGACGAAAAAATTAAAAACTAAGAGATGATCGGAATTTTAACAAACGATACGGGAGATCTAGCGGTAGATATTACGCGTGATGCCGAAGGTAAACTCATGGGTCTGGCCATCGGTGTATGTGATTCAGATGTTATAGAGCGTTGTCTTATTACAATGCCGGGAGAATTGAAGCATGCCCCGATGGCCGGCTGCGGCATTAATATGACAATAGGCGGTAGCGATACAAAGTTTATCCCTCAGCGGATAATCGAACAGCTAAAAGTTGCAAAAATTAATGTTTATTCTGTTAAGCTCATTAATAACGAAATACAAATCGATTATGATTATTAAAGGCCTTCATGGACAAAGTTTTTTTGACGTTGCAATACAATACACCGGTCTTGCACAAAATGCAGCTGCAATTGCACTGGCCAACAATAAGCTTGCAAGCGATGAGGCAGATGGAGATTTAATTATCCCTGATAATCTCAGCATAAATTATAAGGTAGTAGACTCATTTACAAAATCAACAACAAAACCAGCCAGCTATGAGGAGTTTTAACGACATTTTAAACGAAATTAAATCAAACTATATTGCCGACGAAGTAGTTCGCTCAAGATATGGTATAACAGATAATGCAGCAACATTTGACGGTACATTTAGTATTTTTTCGATCGAGTCAATCTGGGCAGGCGTAATTGCGTTAGCAATATTTACGGTTGAGGTTTTGTTTACGGCTCACCTTGATGAGGTCAACAGCCGAGAAAATGCAATGCGTATTGGCACGGTCGATTGGTGGCGCCGGGCCTGTAAATCATTTCAATACGGATACGACCTATTGTATAATGGTGATACAAATGTATTCGAATACAACGAAATTGATGAAACGGCTCAATTAGTAAAATATGCAGAAGTACGCGAAGGTCAGGATGCCGGTTTGCTTATATTAGTGAACGGAGCTGACGAAAATGGCAATCCGGAGCCTCTTCCGGCAGGGGATGTCAGATTGGCTTTTGAGGCATATCTGAAAAAAATTAAAATTGCAGGAATGCCTCTTGTATGGGGAACATATAACCCGGATAAAGTACGAGTTACTTTATCGGTTAAGTATAATCCCCTGCTAATTACAAGTGAAGGAGTTATAATTAGTGAAACCGGAACTACGGTGGAAGATGAGTTAAAATTATACTTCCGAAATCTCGCTTATGGAAGTGGTTTGGCCAATAAAACAGCCATTATTGATGCAGCACAGAAAGCACTTGGAGTAATAGATGTTTATGCTACCGGCGAGAGTTGGCTTCAGGTATCAACAGATGCTATTCCTGAATTTATATCAGTAACCACTCAGGACGTTATCAGCTATGGCGGTAGTTTTGCGTTGCATGAATTATATATCACATACCATGTTTAGATATTTTTTTGATCAGCCTACATTACTGCGTGTTTTATTGCCAATTAAGCTTCGGCTTGAGCATTCGTTCAATTTCTTGCGAGAGATGCTTATACCATTAGATAAAATTGTTGGTGAACTAGATCAACTCCATAAAGCAAAGCGATACGACATGGCGATGTCGTGCCAAATCATGTACCTTGAGCAGCTTCTTAATGATAAATTCAATGAATCGAATATATATCCTGGAATTACAATAACCGACAATTTAGGTTCTGACGAACCTGCTTATCTGGGCAACTACGAAGAGGAACAATCGGCCTGTTATCTGGGCAACGTTTGGAATGTCGCTGTCGAGTACAACGAAGGCGATGAAGTAATTAATAAAAATCTTGTATGGCAGTGTTTACAGACCAACACAGGTAATGAGCCGGGATTAGAAAGCGAATACTGGCAACCTCCAACCGAACCTCAAGAAGAGGTGCAATTCATGGGAAACACCAATGAATATAATTCCGGTATGTATTTTATTGTGAACATAACCACGTCAAATTATGCGGCCATAGAGCACGATGCAATCTCGGCCATTTTAAACAAGCATAAACTTTATGGCATTACATACACCTATAATATATATGATATATGAAAAAGTTTAACACAAATTTTAACGGTTTATTACCTGTTTTTCTTAACGACATTCGATTCGTGCAAGAAGGATTTGCGGAAGAGATTGAAGCTTTATTGAAACCATTTTTGGCCTTTACCGAACATAATTCTTTTATAATATCAGGTTGCGAGACAGGCCTTGGTGTTTACGCATCTGGATGGGTGGTATTAGATGGACTAATATATAGGGTGCCAGGTGGGTCGATTCCTGAAGCTGACGAGTTTACGGAGGTTGTATGGGGTATACAAACCAACAATCTGCCCGGGGGAGCGAAAATACCTAAACGCATTGCAACAACCGTGCAGACATGGCAGGAGACAACGGCTCATCTAGAGCTTGGACTTATAGTAGCCACCGGCAATATCCCCTTTTCGTTGCCCCGGCTTGCCAACATTATTGATTTGATGATAAACGCAGATACAGGCTGGGTATCTATAAAATTAGCGTCTAGATGGAGTGCCTCTGACCCGTCCTTAGCTCCTATGTACCGAATCAAAAATGGAGTAATTTATTTAAGAGGCCACATTGTGCCATCAGCAGGTGCTCCGGCGGTATTCGCCACGCTTCCACCGCCAGCGCGGCCAAGCAAAGCTTTTACCCATGCAAATGGTTCCACATTCGTGGGATATGATTACGCCGTGCTAACCAATGGGCAAATGATCACCACGACACCGGAAGCATATCAGGTTTTGGATGGGGTGGTTTATATGAATAATTAATTTTATACATTTGGTTTTTCATTAATTGCACAAATTATAATTAAAAGGGTATGCGTTGTTAACGATTTTTAAAGCCCTTTTAAAATTTTAAAAGTGAACATTTGGTTTTGGTGATTATAGATCATGGAGGTTCTTCGGGCAACTACAACAATTCTTCCGATGGTTACACGGTGTTGAATCCCAGTATTTCAGGCAATGTGATTCAAGTTTCCGGTTCTATCTCAGGTGAATCGTGTTGCGATTATTTGTATATTTATGATGGAGCGGGCATTGGAGGGACTTTACTTTGGTCGGGTGTGGCATCATCAGGAACAGTGCCTGTAATCACTTCAACTACAGGCCCGTTGACTGTTCGTTTTACTTCGGATGGTTCGGTTGTTGGAACTGGTTTTAACCTTAGTGTCAGTTGTATTGTTCCTCCACCAGCAAATGATAATTGTGCTAACGCAACAAATATCAGTTCATTACCTTACACTGGCCTAGTTGTAAATAATTCTGCTGCTACCGACGATGTACCTTCTTCATCCTGTGATGGACCTTATAAAAATGTTTGGTGGAAGGTAACATGTCCACCCTGTGTAACTACATTAACCGCTATTACATGTACAGGAAATACTAATTTTGATAATGAAATGGCGGTTTTTACCGGCTCGTGCGGGGCCATGACTCAGGTAACATGTAATGATGATAATGGGGCAGGTTGCACCAGTAACTATGCTGGTGTTAGTTGGACTTCCACTCCAGGGACGGTTTATTATATTTCCGTGGGGTCATATTACAGTTCTTCATCCACGGGTAACCTGCAACTGAATGTTACGGGTACAGCTGATGTCAGTGGCCCAAGCCTCGATGCAATTACTGTTGACAATAGTTGTTGGATTACTGATGACCGTCATATTTATACAATTACTTGTCAGACAACGGACCCAAGTGGTATTGGAGGCTCCACCTACGGCACATTGGCATTAATCAATTATCAGGGGTCAAATTCTCCCAATTATGGTGGATATTTTGCGTGGAATACTACTATTGCCGGCTTAAATAATGCCGGTTATACTTTAGATCAGTGCGAGGCTATTGGTGGGGGCTATGTGGGTAAGGCAGCTAGCTATGGAGGTACCACTATCACGCTGGTTGGAGGCAGTACTTCTGTTTCGGGGAATCAGCGAACGGTTACATTTAAAGTACGACCCAACAGCACTTTCCCGGTTTCGGCAGCCAACGATATTTCGCTGTATTCGATGGATGCTTGTGGTAATGCAAATGGATGGTTAAATTTTGATCTGAATTTTTCATCTCAAACTACTCAGGCGATTACTTGTCCATCGAACATTGTCGTAACCGGATGTGCCCCACAAACAGTTACGTATTCAACGCCAACCTCAACCTGCAATACTCCTGTAGCATTAAATGCCGGACTGGCAAGTGGCGCTACTTTTCCGGTTGGAACAACAACAGTAACCTACAACACATATTACCCCAATGGAGCAGGAGGCTTATTTAACTATCCTCCGGGTGCAACCAACCAACAGATTGCATTAGCTGCATGCGAATCGGTTTACGGTGCAGGAAATTGCAGTATTGGCAGTTGTGGCTCTTTCACATATTATTATCAGTCAGGAGCGCTCTCCTGTGATTGCGCAAAACCAGTTGGCTCTTACGAATTTATATACAGCAATACGGGGTATACCTATGTTGGCGAAGATTATGGAGGCAACAGACTTGACAATGTTTCGGGGAATCAACTTTTTACCCGTGTAAAAACATATAATACCTGCTCCTCGGGACCTTCATGGACTTTGGCTGAGCCGGCTTTGGGACAAGGTGGTGCCACATGCAGTTTTACGGTTACCAATACCGATAATGTTAGTCCGACCTATACAGGGACTACCGTAACGGGTGCCAATTATGTGAATGGAAATACATATTATGTGAAAAGTGGCACTACATTTTACACCAACGTTTCACACGCTGATAATTGCGCATCAAACTATCAATACCTCGAGTATACCTATGGTAATGTGGGTTGGTTTGGCAGTTGGGATGGAGCTTCAGGTAATATAAAATCCTATGCTACTCCCTATGGTGTATCAAGCGGCGGAACATTTGGAGGATATGCCGAAGGACTTGCCGATGACCAATTTATTAATATTCAGACGGTTACTTGTCAGTCGGCAGGTAATTGTAATACCAGTGTTTTGGGAAGATGGCAGAATACTGTTGGTTCCGGTCCAAGCAGGTGGTACCATGTAACTGTTTATATGTACGATCAAACATGGAATGGTGTAGGTTATACCGATACAGGTCTGGATATTTATATTGACAATACTTTATCATCAACCCCCGGAGCACCAACTTGTACTTCTGGTTCAGGTACTGTGAATCAAACATGGTCTATTTCGGCATGTACTGATGCTGAATCGGGCATTAACTCCAGTGGTTATGAATGGCAGTGGAGTTACGACAACAGCAGTTGGAATACCTGGTTCACCGGAGGAACCTCCGGCAGTGGAACTTGGGATTGTGACAGAACGGTTTACATTAGAGCCCGATCGAAAGACAATGTTGGAAATGCCAGCGCCTGGTCGGCTTCTGCAAATGCTCCAACAGCGGTATCCTCAACCGCTCCAGTAAGCATATCAGGTACATCAACAATATGCAACGGAGGTTCTACAACCCTTACTGCCAGTGGCGGAACCCATGGCACGGGAGCAAGTTATCAATGGTTTACCGGTTCATGTGGCGGAACAAGTGCCGGCTCCGGAGTAAGCATTACGGTGTCTCCTACAAGTAATACAACATATTACGTAAGAAGAACAGGTTCATGCAATACCACCTCTTGTGCATCCTTGCTTGTTACGGTAAATACTCCACCTACAGCTCCTACAGCTATTTCAGGTACACCTGCAACTATTTGTACAGGAGGTTCTCTTACATTATCCGCATCGGGTGGTACGGAGGGTTCGGGTTGTACCTACCAATGGTATGGTACTGCAGGTCCCGGCTCTACGGTTCTTGGCACAGGATCGTCGTTGTTGGTTTCTCCAACGGTAGGAACCACGTACTATGTTCGGCGTGTTGGCAATACTACCTGTACAAATACTACGGGAGCCGCCAGTGGTCCAGTTACTGTGAACAGCGATCCAAGTCTTTCGGATGCCTCTCGAACAAACGCTATAGTGTGCGCCGGTGGATCCAGTGTATTTAGTAGTACCTTATCTGGTGGTACCGGTACTGTGGGATACCAGTGGCAATATCATGACGGAACCACCTAGGTGAGTGTGTCTAACGGAGTACCCACAAATGCTACTTACGTAAATGCCGGCACAGCCAGTATGACTGTTTCCGGCATCACAGCCGCAGGTACTTACCAGTATCGCTTGTCGGCTACTTCTACCGGCAATGGTTGTACATCACCAGTCTATAGTGCACCTAATACCTTGCAGGTAGTTGCTGATCCCAGTTTGTCGGCCGCTTCAAGGACGAATTCGGTGATTTGTCAGGGTGGTTCAAGCGTGTTCAGCAGTACCTTATCGAATGGAACCGGAACGGTGGCTTATCAATGGCAATATTCTATTAACAATACCGATTGGAGCGATGTTGCAGCCGGAACCCCGGCAGGAGCTACCTACACAAATGCAACAACTGCCAGCATGACTATTTCTGGGATTACAGCAGCAAACACATTCTATTACCGCTTATCGGCAACTTCAACGGGTAGTGGTTGTACATCGCCTGTTTATAGTGCCTCGAATACGCTACAGGTTGCGTATGACCCTACCATGTCGGCTGCCACACGCACAAACTCTCAAATATGTGTTGGTGGCTCAACAGTGTATAGTTCCGGACAAGATGTTGAATTGGGTACTGTGAATTACTATTGGCAGTATTCTTCCAATAATATTTCCTGGGCGAATGTTGTTGATAATACTCCATCAGGAGCTTATTATACCAATCCTAACAGTAAAGTTATGACTATCGGTGGATTTTCTAGTGCCGGAACATACTATTATCGCCTGTCTGCTACCAATTCGGGCAACGGCTGTACTTCACCTAATTATGGAGAGTCCGCCTCTGTTGTGGTATTTGCTGATCCTGTAGCCCAAACCATTACAGGAACACCTGTCTCCGCTACCGATATTTGTTTGGGTGGTCAGGTTTCTGCCGCGTTCAGCGGTGGTTCGGGAGGCGCAGGAACCATTACCGATAATTATCAATACTCAACCGATGGTGGAGGAACCTGGAGTTCTTATACTGCCGCCAGTAATATTACTTCGGTTTCAACCGGAACGAACCGTGTTCAGGTAAGAACATGGCGTTCAGCTACTGGAAGCGGTTGCAATAATTCGTCAACAAATACGGCGCAATGGACCGTTGTAGCTGACCCGACTGCTCCCAGTCTGAATGTTTCCACACCGGTGAGCAGTTCTTCGGTTTGCGTTGGAGGAACGGTAAGTGCAACATTCAATGCAGGCAGCGGCGGTACCGGTTGTGGCGACGAATACCAATATACTACCGATGGAGGCGGAACCTGGGCAGCCTATACTCCAGGAAATTCAATTACTGCATCCACAATAGGCACAAGTGTTATTTTGGTACAGGCTCGCAGAACTTGTTCAGGAGGTGGTTGCGACGGTGCCGGTGAAATCTGGGCAACCAAAGCACAGTGGACCGTGGTTGCCGACCCCACAGCACCGACGCTGAATGCAGCCACTCCGGCCAATGGAAGTACTGTATGCCTCGGCGGAACAGTAGCTGCCACATTCAATGCAGGTAGCGGTGGAACCGGTTGCGGCGACGAATACCAGTATACTGCCGATGGCGGTGGAACCTGGGCTGCCTATACTCCGGGAAACAATATTACCGCATCAAGCACCGGGGCCAATGCCATACAGATACAAACCCGCAGACCATGCTCCGGAACCGGTTGCGACGGGGCAGGCGAAACCTGGGTAACTAAAGCTCAGTGGACAGTTGTTGCCGACCCGACATGGGCTACCAACCTTGTGTCACCCACTACTCTTTGCGCTGGCGGTCAGGTTACATTCAGCGCGACAATCTCGGGTGGCTCTGGCGGATCAGTAAGCTGGATCCGATCAGCTACTTCGGGTGGTGCCGGTTCAACCGTAACATCACCTTATTCTGAAAATTCCATAGGAACATTCTATTATCGTCCTGTTTATACAGCTACTGTGGGTGGATGTAATCTGACTGATGGAACCGAAACTTCGGTTAGTGTGGTAGCTGACCCGACAGCCCCCGGCCTTAACGTGGCCACTCCGGCAAGCGGAACCTCTGTTTGTGTGGGAGGAACGGTCAGTGCAACATTCAATGCAGGTAGTGGCGGTACCGGTTGCGGCGACGAATACCAGTATTCTACCGATGGAGGCGGAACCTGGGCAGCCTATACCCCGGGAAATAATATTACCGCAACGGCTACCGGTGTAAATGTTATACAAATTCAAACCCGCAGACCATGCTCGGGCAATGGCTGCGATGGTGCCGGTGAAACCTGGGCAACCAAAGCACAGTGGACCGTAGTAGCTGACCCTGTTTGGGCATCAAATTCGGTGAGCGAAACAGTCATTTGTCTCGGAGTCACTGTTAACCTGAACGCTGAAATATCGGGTGGCCTTGGCGGTACAATTCAGTGGTACCGCGGGCTGACTACAATAGGTGCAGGGGGTGTGACCAGCGATGTTCCTCCGGTTGGAACCCATTCGTATTACCCTGTTTTCAATGCATCCGGAAATGGTTGTAACCTGGCCAACGGGGCTTCATCAGGACTTACTGTGCACGAACAAGCTGTTTGGGCAAATATTGAACCTGGTGATTCCGAAAACTTCTGTGTTCTCGAAGGTGTTTATCTCGATGCAGAAATTACGACCACAAACCCGACCTACACTGTAATATGGCAACGATCGCCTACTGGAACAGGAGGGTGGTCTCAGGTATTGGCCTCATCTTCGGGCATCGATTATCCCTCAACGGGAATTTACTACTATCGTCCCGTATATTCTTCAAGTGTAACCGGTTGCACCTTGAATTCGCCTGCTGCAATTTCGACCTTGACTGTTGGTGAAGGCAATTGGATGGGACGAGTATCTAACGACTGGAACACAGCTATGAACTGGTGTGGTGGTGTTCCCGGTAATAGTGATGCTGTCGAGATAACAGGAATTACGTTGAACCAACCCGTGATTTCATCAAATGTTGCCAATGTTTGCTCAGTTTTTATTGATGACGGTGGCACGCTGACCTTGCAGAATAATCAGACTCTTAACGTATATTGTGACTTTACCAATTTGGGGATTTTTAATGGTGGTAACAATAATGAACAGCTTGTTTTTACCGGAGCTGCGTATGCAATCTTTACACCGGGTGTAGGAAATTACAATAATGTTACGATTAATAAAATAAACCCCAACGCCGTTGTCATGCTCGAAACAGATATAACGGTTAATGGAGATGTTGTTATTAATAATGGTATTTTCGATTCGCATGGGTATAACCTTATTGTTTACGGAGATTGGGAAAAGAACGGAGGTTATGATGCAAGCGGATCGGTGGTTACATTGAAAGGGTCAACAAAACAACGACTTTTTGGCAGTTCCGAAACCACTTTCTATGACCTCATTGTCGAAAACGAAAACGACGAGCCTGATGCAATTAGTATTGAATCGGATATCCGCATTTATAATAACCTGCAGTTAAACACCGGAATTATATCGTTTGCTGGCAGCGGAAGTCTGAGAATTCTTTCGACAGCCACTTCAAATCAGGGTAATACAGGTAGCTTTGTGAATGGTCTGCTCCGGAAAGATGGAACAACGGCATTTATATTCCCTGTTGGCAGAGGTACCATTTGGGCGCCCATCGGTATTGCAGCTCCGGCAGCAATGTCGGCTATTACGGCTGAATACAGACTGGAGCCCGGCCCGCTCAACTGGTCGGCAGCTTATATGTGTAATCAGGAAGAGCTGCATCATACCAGTGGTGTTGAACACTGGCTGCTTACTACCAGTAACTCAACACCTGCTGTAACACTGTTTTGGAAAGATGGAACCCGAAGTGGTATTTCTGATATAACCCAACTGAGTGTTGCCCATTATAACGAAACCACCACATGTTGGGAAAGTATGGGTGGAACTGCAGTTGGCAATGCTGCTCTGGGTTCTATCAGTTCCTCAGTGCCATTTACCTCCTACAGTCCGGTTACTTTCGGTACCAAAACCAACGACAACCCATTGCCGGTGGAATACACTTCCTTAACTGCCGAATGTGCCGGGGGCACAGTAGTGTTGAACTGGACTACGGCTTCCGAATTGAATAACGACCATTTCGAAGTGGAACGAAGCATTGATGCAGCTGACTGGAAAGTGATTGCTTTAGTTGATGGTGCCGGAAACTCAAATCTGGCCGTAAACTATACCTTTACCGATAGATTGCCAGAAAGTAATCTGCAATATTACCGTCTGCGTCAGGTTGATTACGACGGCAGTTCGAAACTTTCCGATATGGTTCAGGTTCGCTGCAACGATGATCTTATTAAACCGTCAGTCATGCTGTATCCCAATCCGTTCAATAATCAGTTATTTGTTGCTACCGAAAACTGGGATATGAATTCGCTCGACATGGAATTGTATGATGTGTTGGGTAAAAAACTGGCAACATGGTCATTCTCCGGTGTAAGCCCTGAATTTGTTAAACAACTGGATATAACCGATTTGCCACCTGCCATGTATGTCGTAAAGATTAAGACTTCCACAGGCATTACAGTGCGTAAAATCGAGAAAAAATAGTTTGTAAAACTCCATTGAGCCACGAAAGCAGTATCTGATTTTGCTTTCGTGGCTTTTTTTTGACCATACACGCCGTACTTTGATGGATAACATGGATTGGTTTTATTAATTTTACCACGTAAAATACCATCAATTATGAATAAAGTAGTTCAATCAGTGGTTCGATGGCTGGCCGGTTTAAACCTGAAGAAAGATCAGTTGTTTTACGATTTGACGATGTTGTTGAGTATTATTGCTTATCAATTACTTACTTCATATTCCGGAAAAACCGTCACTTCGATGTTCAGCACACCGATGACCTTGTTTTTATGTATGTTCTTTTTACTGATGCTTTCCATCAGTTGCGGGTATTTGCACATGCGCTACTCGGGCAGTAAAAGGTTTTTTGGGTATTGTATTATTGGGGTTGTTGTTATGCTCCTGGGTTTTCCACTCACGGTGATGTCGGCACTCGTTGACGTGGGGAATGTGGGAATTGTGGCAACTTTTGTAGCCGGAACCGGCTTTGCTCTGGGGCGCCTGATTGCATCCGACAATATGGCCCTCACGCTGGAACGCTACACCATGTTGCTGACGCTGGTGCCCATATCGGTCGGGCTCATATTTTGGATGATTGGATATACAGGTGAAGAGGGATACAAAGGTGTGCTGATTTGTGTTCTTGGCTTTGCCGGTGTTGCACTGCTGGGATTTGCAAT
>JAKQPY010000203.1:0-1231 GCA_029564465.1 Bacteroidota bacterium
TGCCGATAAATGGGAGGCAGCAGCTACGTATGCCTCCAACATGCTTCCTGCAATCTTTAGGGTGAACGATCCATTGATGCAGATTACCTTTGCCCCCAACGACAGAATAGCTTTGGAAAGCATAATAAATGCACTTGAACCGGAAATATTCACTGCCGATGATGCTTTGGGCTGGGTATATCAGTTCTGGCAAAGCGAAGCCAAAGCCGCCATCAATGCAAGCGGTGATAAAATTGACGGCAAACGCCTGCCGGCAGTTACCCAGTTGTTTACCGAGCCCTACATGGTTAACTTTCTAATCGACAATACTCTTGGTGCCTGGTGGGTAAGCCGAAATCCGGGAGTTACTCCTCCTTATCGTTTCGAATACCTGCGAACTTTAGAGGATGGCACTCCGGCTGCCGGCAAATTTGAAGGCTGGCCCGACAAAACAGCCGAAGTAACTTCTTTAGACCCCTGTATGGGCTCCGGCCATTTTGTGTGCTCGCTGTTTAATGTTTTTGCTGCCCTGCGGATGCACGAAGAAGGGCTGACCAAAGAACAAGCCACCGACAGAGTGATTGCCGAAAACCTCCACGGACTGGAAATTGACCCCCGATGCACCCAGATAGCCGCCTTTAACCTTGCCCTCACTGCCTGGAAGTTTTGCGGACATTACAAAGAACTCCCCGAAATGAACCTTGCCTGTAGCGGTATTGCTCCCAAAGGAAAAGTGGAAGACTGGGTAAAGCTGGTTGGAGACGTTGAAAACGAAAATGACAAATATCCCTTGGAAAACGGTATGCGTGCCTTGTATGACCACTTTCAGTTATCTCCCGAACTGGGCAGTTTATTGGATCCCACCACCATCAAAGCCGATGCCTTTACCGCCAGTTTTGATCAATTGCAACCGGTTCTAAAAAAAGCCCTCGAAAACGAACGTGATAACGAAGTTCTTGAACGAGGTGTAATGGCGGCAGGAATTGCTAAAGCCGGCGAAATACTCTCGAAAAAATACTGGCTGCAGATTACAAATGTGCCCTTTTTAGGAAAAGGTAAGTTCGATAAAGTATTGAGTGATTATGTTCTGAAGAATTATATAGATGCCAAAGGCGATTTAGCCACTGTGTTTTTGGATAAGATGTTAAAATCAAATAGCACAGGTGGTACAACGTGCAGTGTTATTCCGCAAAACTGGCTGTTTTTAACTTCTTATAAAAAGTTCAGGGAAAAACTTTTAAAAAATGACACC
>JAKQPY010000205.1:0-8610 GCA_029564465.1 Bacteroidota bacterium
ACCAAAGGTGCTGCGATTCTTCAACGGACGGCTTACCCCGACGTCAGACTGGCCGCAGAAACTGGTAGCCAGGTTCAGGGAAGATTTCGGGGAGAGCCTGTAAAATCTCTTCCACAGTCCACCGACTCCCTCTTCCTAAGGGATTGGTCACCAACCCAAAATCCCCTTCTGGAACCAGGTTGAATTTCTTCTGTGGGCTTCGAAAAAAGGAAAAAGCGGGTTTCCCCGCTTTTTCCTTTTGCGGAGAGTGAGGGAGCCCCACCCGCCACTTTTTAACGTTTCCAGGCACCCCGAAAATACTGGCCAAACACTACGGAAACCCCCGTAAACACTGGCATTTACAACGTATTGAACATAGATAATTGTTTAAGATTATTTAATGTTGTCGATAAATGGTTGTATAACGGTTGTATAAATGTTGTATAAACTTATTATCTTTGGATCAGTGTTCAAATAAAATTCAGCAACATGGCAACCGCAAGATTTTTAATTCAGAGCAAGTGTAACCCCGCGAACATTTACGTTAATTTGTCCGTTTCCCGTGGCAGGATCTTCCGGCGCAAAACGGGGTACCTCATCGACCCCGACGATTGGAGTGAAACTTTTAACCTACCCAAACAAAACGACGAAGAAAATAAGCGATTGGGGGCCCGCCTTCAGAAAATGGGTGCCTACCTCATCGAAGAGTTAAACACCATGACCACTGGAGGGGGTGAACCTTCCGGCGATTGGTTGGAAACCAAGATCGACGCCTTCAATGGGAAGAAACGGCAGACCGATGCGGACAAACTTTTGAACTACTTTCAGAAATTTATCGACGATCTTCCCTACAAAGATTTTCCCAACGGGAAGAAGGGGGCGAAGCCGACCACCATCGGGAAGTATTCAGCATTGAAAAACAAGATTGAGGATTACCAGCGTTACACCAAGAAGACCTATTTCATCAAAGACGTGAACCCCGCATTTCGTAACGACCTACTGAAGTACTTCCGGGAGGTGTTGTTATTGGGGCCCAACACGGCAGGTCGATACATCAAATTTCTGAAAACCGTTTGCCTGGATGCCCAATACAACGGCATGGAGGTAAGCCACCAACTCAAACGGGTGCGGGGGTTCACCGAGAAAGCTGATAAAATTTACCTGACCTTTGACGAGTTGGAGGCGATCGAGGGCGCCACCTTCACCCGCCCCGCGTTGGACAACGCCCGCGATTGGTTGCTGATCGGGTGTTACATCGGGCAAAGGGTAAGCGACCTACTGGCCCTGACCAGTGCGAACATCGTCACCCGTGCGGGGCTGGAGCTGATCGAATTGGTGCAAGTGAAGACGGGGAAGCACGTTTCAATACCGTTTCACCCGAAAGTAAAAGAGATCATCGAGAGGTACGGTGGAAACTTCCCCTACCGGATCAGTGACCAAAAATTCAATGAGTACATCAAAGAGGTGGCCCAGCTGGCAGGGATAACGCAACCGGTGAAGGGCGGGAAGGTCGTCGAGATATCAAAGGGAGTATTCAGAAAAGTACATGATACCTACCCAAAGCATGAATTGGTAACCTCCCATGTTTGCCGCCGATCGTTCGCCACGAACTTTTACGGGGAGTTACCGACCGCGTTACTGATCAGCATAACGGCCCACAGTACGGAACAACAATTTTTGCAGTACATCGGGAAGACCTCAAACGATTACGCCATACAGATAGCGGAGTACTGGAGAAAGCAATCTTTGACGGCCAATAAAGAAACGACTATGACCGTGATCAGGGAGGCGAAATAATAACCGTTAAAAATTGCAGGCGATGGATTACATGGGAATAATTTTGAAGGGGGTAAGCGAACCCAATACAAGACAATATCTACCTGAATACCTCATCAGGGAGCATAAGAAGGCGGAAGATGAGGGGTACACAAAGGATGAATTTTTTTCAGGGTGCCGGTTGGCATACGAAGAACTGGCCGCCGAATTGGACAAAAACAGATCTTTCATTTTACAGAACGCAATTTTTGAAAACGACGAAGATTTGAAAAAAATCCTCAAAAACGAAACGGTGAACCTTCGGGTCTTCACCCGCCAAAAATTTGCAGGGTATTTAAATGAAGGAGACATTCAGTACATAAGATCATGTATTGTTGAGGCGATGTTATCGGGGGCCTCATCGGAAGCGGAAGCACCGCCCGCGCCCGTGGCCACGTCACCGGAACCGGCACCACCTTCCGGAGAATACCCCCATCATAGAATATTCATGAGCGCCAAGGCATGGGATTTTTTTCAAATACTCAAAACCGATTTTGTAACGAACGAATTGGCAGATTACAGTTACATTTTTCACAAAATGAAAAGCGACGGGTTCATATATGACGACATCAAACAACTGGAATTTATCGACTGGTTAAGTGATACTTTCAATATCGAATTAAACGCCTCACAATTAAAATCATTTGGCGTTTCACGTAACGACAAAAAAGAAAAAATTTACACCTCCATAAAACAAGGTTTCAAACAGAAATAACCGGCAATACATTACCGTATTGAAAATAATACAATACCGTATTTGAACCAATACGGCGCCCGCCTGACCTTTGTATCATTAATTCTTAAATGATATGAGTTCAGGAACAATTCAATTAATTCAGATCACCCCCGACGAATTGCGGGAGGCGATCGTTTCCGGTGTTCGTGCCGAAGTCGATAAACTGAAGGCCGATTTTCAGCCGAAACAACCTACTGAATTTATGACCCGTAACGAGGTGCGGGATTTGTTAAACGTGGATCTTTCCACGGTGCATAATTGGACAAAGCGCGGGAAGCTGAAGGCGTACGGATTGGGAGGGAGATTGTATTACAAGCGCGCCGAAGTCGAAGAGGCGATTAAACCGCTACGGCCATGATCGACATAAAAAAAGCCGCCACCCCGGAAGGCAACGGCAACCACCGCCACGAAGATACAAATTTTTTCCGATGGAAGGAGCCACCCCACCAGTTCACCGGCACCGGCCCGTACAAAGGTTTTGAATTTACCCGAATTTTAACGCGGAAACGGGCATATTGCTATTTATTGCTCGTTGGAGGGGTAAAGTATTACCACGTCTTCAAACGGATGGAAAACCCGCGTTTCGGTACCATCAGTTACCCGGGCCCGAAGTCCTTCGGATCGTGGGCATGGTGTTGTCGATCACTGGATGAGGCAACCCGAAAGTTAAACGATTTCGGCCATGATTAAGCGATACCGGAAAAGTTCGGCAGTTCGTGAACTGGAGGCGATGGCCGACGGCGACACCCGACGTCGTTACCCCACCGTGCCGTATTTGGCGCCCCGTACCTTCCGCGACGATACAGCCAACGGACTGACCAAGTGTATCACCACATTTCTGAAGATGAAGGGATGGCAGGCGGAGAGGATCAACACCACGGGCCGCCCGATCGACCGCACCCGCACCTACACAGACGTCATGGGGGCAAGGCGCACCATCGGCCGCGTCGAGTGGATCAGGGGTACCACCACCCGGGGGAGTGCGGACATATCGGCAACCATCGCGGGGCGGAGTGTGAAGATTGAGGTTAAGGCCGGGGGGGATCGGCAGAGTGACCACCAAAGGGAATACCAGCGCCAAGTCGAGGCCGCGGGGGGAATGTATGTTATTGCCCGGACATTTTCCGGGTTCGTGGATTGGTACAATAAGACGTTTAACGATGGAAGATAGCAGCGTTATCAGCAATTCATATTTTGAGCAACCAACAATCGGAATATCTTCAGATAATGCGATGGAGATATTACGATCTTCGGAAATTAATCTTTCTGACCACCTTCAGGAACCGCCAGTCTGCATAGAAATATCAGGGCGGAATTATCCAGCGGGAATCGGCACCCTTGGAAACTTTTCACTTTTGAAGGGGAAGGCGAAAAGTCGAAAAACCTTCGCCAGCACCCTTATAATGGCCGCAACGGTGCGCAACGATGGTATCATGTACAAGGTTCGGGGGGTATTGCCTGAAGGGAAAACAAACGTTGTCTACTTCGATACCGAACAAAGCGCTTTTCATGTACAACGGATGGCCGAGAGGGTTACAAGGTTGGCGGAACTGACCAACCCAAAGAATTTTAAAGTATTCTCACTACGAAAATACAACCCCGCGGAACGGTTGTTACTGATCGAATCGGGAATTTATAACATGCCCGGGGTTGGAATGGTGGTTATTGATGGAATACGTGACCTTGTGTCTTCAATAAACGATGAGGAACAAGCCACCAGTATTACCAGCAAGTTACTGAAGTGGACTGAAGAGTTAAATATCCATATTCTCGTTATCCTACATGAAAACAAGGGGAACGAGTTCGCTCGCGGTCACTTGGGAAGTGAACTTGTGAACAAGGCGGAAACGGTTTTGACCGTGGCGAAGACCCCGGAAGACGAAACGGTTTCGATTGTTGAGGCGGATTTTTGCCGTGACCGTGAACCGGAACCCTTCGCCTTTTCGATTGATGAAACCGGATTACCATATATTGTGGATTGGCAACCGGCAGAGAAAACAAAGACCGTCACCCCGGGAAGTACATCGTTTGAGAAACACAAAGAGATCTTAAAAGTGGCGTTTTCTCCCAATGCGCAACCAAGATATAAGGAACTTGTTTCACAACTGAAGTACGCGGCGGAAAAGGCCGGGTTAAAAATGGGAGTACTCAAGGCAAAGGATTTTTTAACGTATTACGTGAATGAAGACCATATTACGAAACATGGCACCGATAGGACACCCGATGCACATTATACCCTTAATCATGTATTGTAATCTTCATGGTGGTATGACCGGTGGTATAACGTACCCTATATATAAGGGTACATGTATACCATACCACCAGTGGTATAAGTGGTATAACCCATTGACCATACCACCAAAGATATTAATATTCAGCAAATTACGCCGGATTGTTTTCAGTGGTTCATACCACCGCCCATACCACCAGTGGTATGGTATGCCCCCATACCACCTATACCACCCCTTAAACACCTGAAAATAAATGGAAAACAAGGTTTCAGAAAAGTCACGAGAATTTATGGTTTTTGTTCGGACACAAATGTTTTTCCGAAGTCGATTAAAAGGTATTGACAAAGACCTAAAAGTCTACATCAGCACAAAAGAAATTGACAGTTTTTTCCCCTACCCGCGTTATGACCGGAACCGTGAACTTTCAGCGCTTGTGGATGCCGGGGAATTGAAAATACATGAGGGCACCAGCACCACCACCGGGAACAAGGTCTATTATTATGAGGCATTGAAACCCGGGGCCATGGATATACGATACATGAAACCCAACCCCCCGAGTAACGACCCATTGATAAAGACGATTAAACGGCACCTTAAGGGGGTTTCATTGGCGCCCGGAAGTCCATCAACACCGTACTTTGACGCCTTTTTGAAGTTTAAGAATCGCTTTATTGACGTATTTTTCAGTGAAGATCAGTTTTGCGGGCGGATACATACCCCGGTATCAAACTTCCATGCCGAATACCGGGAAAACATTTTGATTGATGGCCATGAAACCGTTTCGTTTGACGTGGCCACCATGCAACCCCTTTTGTTGGGGAAGATCCTTCGGGATAACGTCGGCAATAACGAGTTTTCACAGTGGATTGATGAGGGGAAAGATATTTATTGCGAATTGCAGAAAAGGGCGAAATTGGAAACGCGTGATCAGGGAAAGAAAAGGTTTTTCGAAATTCTGTTTTCCAAACCTTCCGATCAGCTGGCCACCATGTTTGGGGGTTCCGATTGGATCAGTTGGGTAAATGAATACAAGGCACGACGCATTGATGGCAACCCACATAACCAGTTGAAACCCCACAGTAATTTAGCGTGGTTACTGCAAACAACGGAAGTAAAATTAATGCGGAAGGTTTGGGAATTACTGGCAAAGAATAACATTCCCTTTTCACCCGTACATGATGAAATAATTGTGCAACGTGAAAACGGCCCCCAGGCGGAAACCATTTTCCGCAATGTACTGAAAAAGGAGTTTACAACCTTCAAACTGAATTGCTCAAAACAGATTGATGCACCGGAACCACCACCCCGGATGCAGGAAGTGGGAGAAATATTCGACATGCTGAAAAAACGAGGATTGAAGATCGCACCGCGTAACTGTTCAATAAATGCCGGTATATGGAACTCAAACAATTAACACCGCAATATTCACTTAAAAATCTACCGTTATGAGTTACATTAATCTGATCGACCTTGTTCCGATGGCCGCCGTAATTATCGGTACCGTGTTTTTTATCATCGGATGGCAACCCCATCGGCCGAATACTCCCGGACATGGCCACGGGAAGATGAATAAAATTCACCGGAGATAAATATTTCTCATCAGATAAACGTACATTTACAGAAATTAACAGATAAATAACAGTACAAACATGGCACGTTACAAACAAGGCGAAAGCGGCAACCCTGCGGGGCGCCCCGTCGGATCGAAAAACAAGGTTACCCCCGTTACCGTCGATGAGGTGCGGGAGTTCGTAAATGATAACTGGGAAGGCATAAAGCGGGATTTTCGGAAGATGGAACCCGCCGACCGCGTTCAATGTTACCTTCAATTACTCCGTTATGTACTCCCGACGCCCGGGGAAGATACCGGAGAATAACAGAAAATAACAGATAATTATATTATCAATAACAGATATAACAATAATCGAATGTTAAATAGACCCCGCAACTCATTGAATATCAGCACGCTATTCTATTTAACGTAATAACAGTTATTGGACAACCAACCCGAAAAGATAAAGCGCTGATAAATAACAAGTTACGAACATTGAAAATATTATTATATGTTAAACAGAATTGAACATAATAACTTCGGGGGTGACAGTTTGTCAGCGTTAAATAACAGATTGTAAGCAAAAGATAACAGAAAATAACAGAAATAATTTACAGAAAATAAGTTTGCAATTCTCAAATATTTTACAGTAAATTTGGAACAATTAAACGATTGAGTTATGCCGTGGAAGACTGGAAGCCGAGAAAGATTATATGGCTGGAGGCGTTACGCCCCCCATGCCGTGAAGTTCGAAGAGCGCCCCAGCGCCCGCTGGCCCGGATACCGAACCAACCGATGGACAAAAGAAAGTTTGGCGTTCCGGCAGGCCAACCCCCTTTGTGCTGAATGTAAACGGCAGGGGCGCACCGTCGGGTCGGAAGTCACCGATCACATCATACCCGCCATCATTTGCCGTGACCCGTGGGATCGGAGTAACTGGCAACCATTATGCAAGCGGTGTAATTTGTCCAAGAGTTCAAGCGATAGAAAAATGATTGAAGAGTGGAGGCAAAAGAATTACAAACACCCATGATGGGGGAAGGGGGAAACAATCAGCATGATATTATATAACTATATGATATACAGACATATGGGGAGGGGTATGTTTTTTTCAGGTCATCATTCCCCATGATCGACCCTACCCATAAATTTATTCGCGGGCAATATACAGAGGGGGGGTATTAAACAATTTAAAAAAAAACAGAAAAATGAGAGGAAGACCATCAAAGGATCCGGCGCTTAAGAAGCTGGCCGGAACGTACAGAAAAGACCGGGGTATTGTCGCCGACACCGTCGGGGCACTGACCGAGGTACCCCAGCCGCCCGCATGGTTAAGCGGTGACGCCGTGCAAGTGTTTGGTGAAACGTGCGGGGAACTTGTTGGCCGTGGTGTCATGCACCATCAGGACATCAATACCGTGGCGATCTATTCCAATGAACTTGTTTTGTACCGTACGGCAATGAAGAAATTAGAGGAACCCGACGGTCACGTTATGATCACGGCAAACGGATACAAACAGATATCGCCGTGGGTGACCATCCGCAACCAAGCGATTAAAAATCTGAAGGAGGTCGGGGCGCTTTTGGGCATGGATCCGTTTAACCGAAACCGACTTCCCAAACCTCCCCCGATCGAAGAGGATCCACTGGAGGCAATAATGAGGGAGTATGACAACAATTAACCATCAATTCAATACCACCATGTAAAAAGTTCCCTTTGTACCATCCATCGACCCCGGCCAGCTGCGAAGTTCGTCGGGGTTTATATTTGCCCGTATTTACATCAGTGTATTGGCATATTTGGCACTTTCTCCGCAAAGTGGGGTAAATGTACCTCCCGGGGGTAAAAGTGGCTGAAAAGCACGAAACCGAGAGGCAGAATCACAAAGTTTTGGAACTGCCTCCGATACCTTTATGGCATCAGAGAAAACACCCCGCACCCTTTCAGAAATTGGATTGACCGCCCGGGCCCTGGCCACCATCGACGGCAGGCACAAAAAAGAGGCGACCCGCTGGCCGCCCCAAGTGTTCAAATAGCAACCCGTGGCAACGGATTACAATACAAATTTAATGATTTTTCGTACACCACCGAAACCATCATTTTCCCGATGGTTGCCTAAATGTTGCCTAACTGCTGACTAACGTACTGAAAATCAACATAACCGGCGGAGAGTGAGGGATTCGAACCCCCGGAACCGCTAGGCGGTTCAACAGATTTCGAGTCTGCCCCGATCGACCACTCCGGCAACTCTCCTTTGCGCCGCAAATGTATAATTTTTTCCTTAAAACCTGTTGCC
>JAKQPY010000208.1:0-10721 GCA_029564465.1 Bacteroidota bacterium
TATAATAGCCCTGTTTCAGCATCAACAGCGACTCATATGCCTTCAGGTCGGCATTGTATTTCATTTCGCAGGCATCGCTGAATTCCCATCCCGAAAGCGCTCCAAACACATACACTTTATTGTTGTCGGGAAGCCGGCTCATGTTGCATACGATATGCACCATCGAATAATCAACGTCGGTGTTTTCGTCAATCACCGTATGCAAATCCGATTTAATAACATAATGACCGTTAATATCTTCGCGGCTGCTGTACTTGTCGAAATAGGCCGGACTTTCGGGGAACAGTTCAATATAATAGTATGGATTTTTAAATTGAATACTCTTCACTCGTTCCGATAGTACTTTAACATTGCGTGTCGAAAAATAACGGTACTCATTCGAAGCGGTAAAGGTTTGTTTATCCTCATAATCATATACCAGTTCGTTGTTGTTCATAAAAGTAGGCTGCAGCCCTGAAATTGCATTATATGACTGATTGTTCTGCATAATTACAACCTTGAGTTCCCTCGATGGATCGAAGAGTGAATAGTTCGTGCGGTTAATTACAAAACTCAACTTTTGACCTGTATCATAAAGACTTCCGGCAGGCTGATATACCCCGGCAGTTACTGGCAATGCATTTTCGTACATCATAAATCGCCAGGTACAGGCAATTTTTTGCTCATTCCCATCGTGTTGATACACCACCAGCAAGTAATTCCCCGAATACTTCAGTTGCAGGTCTTCGTTCGGAAGCTGCAGACTGTAATGTGTATAGGCCACAAAAGTATTCCTCGACGACGAAATTTCGCGGATTGAATTAAATTCAAATCCTTCGGCATATTCGAAAAATTGCAGGTTCGAGGGTTTCCAGTCGCTATTGCAATGAATTACAGTATATTCAAAATCTTTCTGACCGGCTTCGATATCATCGAAAGAAAATACCAGACCGGCCTCGGAGTTCATCTCAATCACGGGGTATGATGTCTCCCATTCACCCACCAGCATACGCACCGAATGCAAATGCTTCATATAGACTTTGTTGATGTATTCAACTCCGGTCTGCGCCGAAACCTGGCCTGACTGAAAACAGAGAATCAGCAAAATAACTAAAAAATAAACCTGAGGTTTTCGGGCAACCGAATTGTAAATGGTACGTAAATTGTTTTGAAACGTCATGCTATTTAATAATTGCGTAATTTTACAAAAAATATCTGAAATGAAATTTTCGTTTTTTCTTCTCATTTTGTCAATCATTTGCCTTCAGGGCATAAGCCAGGGTATCAATAATCAGGCCATCGAAAGGGTTAACGTAATGAGTGCCGATTATGTTGCCATTGAAGGCACACAACTTAGCATAAAGTTGCCTAAGGGCTTTGTAAAATCAGAACGTTTTGTTGGCTATGAGCATAAAATAGCGGGATCGAGCATCGTTGTTTCGGAAGTTCCCGGCGAAGTACGAAAGAATTTCCTCGCTTTTGGGAAGGTAAATCTCATACAACGAGGACTGCTGATCGAAAAGGAAGAATTGTATCTGATAAACGGCTTCGATGCGCTCTTGCAATATGGTCAGCAAAGCTCCTACAATAAAATGTACCGCCGTTGGCTGCTTGTAATTGGCGATAACGAAAAGACTTTTCTGCTCAATGCCTCTGCACCTGCCGAAACCAGCATGGAGCACGGTGCCGAAATAAAGGAATCGTTGCTGTCAGTAATTTATCAGCCATCGAAAAAAGTCAGCGAAAGCGAGCGCTACGACTTCACGCTCAACCTGACGGGCACGGGTTTAAAACAGATTAAAATTCTGGTGAATTCTATGATGTATTCCGACGATGGAAACCTGCCCCCAAAAACCGAATCAAAAATTATCTTTATGGCCAGCCGAACCAAACCGGCTGCTCCAATCACCGATAAAAAACGCTTTATTACCCAATATCTCGACATGTTCCCGACTACATGGCCGAACAACGAAAAGCCGGAACCTAAAGCTGTCGAAATAGCCGGACTGAGCGGGTACGAAATCTACGGACTGGCTGTAAACAAAGACAATAACCGCCCTCAGTTGGTGTATCATGTAATTTTGTTTAAGGGAGATTATTATTATGCCATCACCGGAATGTGCTTCAAATATTTTGAAGAAAACCTCGAAATGTTCAAGAAAATTGCCCGAACTTTTCAGTTGAAATAGCTACTTTGTTTAGTATATATTGCAAATATTCCGGAACAGACACCATTCACATTTTTTTTGTTCGGGTGCCTGAAAAAAGGCTATTTTGGGGTTGGCAATTTCGGCGATTAAATCATTAAGCATTTCGTTAAAAGCATCTCCCGTTTCGTCGCTAAGCGAGTGAATTGCCTGTTTTTCAATTTTAAGCAGGGTTTCGGCATCGGAATACAGCTCCTGTACCGACAAAATTGCCGGTTGCACCGAACCCGTGAACATTCCGGTCTTTTTAATCATAGTGCAATACAGCAACAACTGAAAAACATAGTCAAGGTCTTTCGACCTGCCCACCGAAAATATATCGGCCAGGGCATTCGCATCGCGTTTTACTTTTCCTGTTTTATAGTCGAGCACTCGCACCAGTCCCGATCTGACATCGATGCGGTCGACAATTGCCTTAATTGCCACCGGAAGTTTGTTACCATCGGTCAAAATTTCACCGGAATAATTCAATTCATACTCGAGACCGGCCAGACTAAAAGGTGTATATTGCGCATCGTAAGCCAAAATTTGTGTCACATACGATTTCAGAATCTCGTAAAACACCCTGTGCTTCCCACTGAATTGAGACGGTTCATTAAAATCGGTGCGATTTATAATATTGCATTGTTTTAGCAGTTCTTCCGAAATTCTGCGGTCATCATTCATCAGTTTACCGATAATATCGGCAGTAAGGGTTGTCTTGTTATTCAAAAAAACCTGATACAGACCCTTCATGGTTTCGTGCAAAATAGTACCAATTCGCCGTGCATCACCATCTTCGTCAATACTATCGGGCTCACGCAATCCGGCAACAACAGCAAAGTAAAACGACAGCGGGCATTTCAGATACATATTCAGGTTGCTGGCCGAGAGTTTTTTCGTGGCAAGTTTCCCTGCAATCAGTTTATTAAGAAAATCATGGGTGGCAGCATCCTTTTCGATGCTGATAACTTGGGTGGGTTTCACACCAATGCCATATCCCAGGGTCGAAAAATCAACTTTTGCCGGCAACTCATACTGAAGCTGATAAATAAACCGCGATTTTTCGCCACCACCCACATCGCGGGTTGCCATTTTATAAACCAGCGTAACATTTTCGGCCCGGTGCAACAAGCGGTAGAAGTAATAGGCAAACAACGAATCGGAATGCTCATAGGTAGGCAGGTGATATGCATACCGAAGGTTCATGGGAATAAACGACGGTGACACTGATTTTTTTGGAAGAACGCCTTCGTTTAACGACAGAATTATAAGGTTCTTAAAATCCAAAAGACGGGTTTCGAGCAAGCCCAACACCTGCATCCCGACAAGGGGTTCACCATCGAAAGGGACAACTGTGGTTTTCAAAATCTGATCAATAAGGTGCAAAAATGCCCGAAATGCCTCAAATTGCACGGATTCCGCTTCGATTGTATTTCGCAGCCGAATGATGTTCTTATACACCGAATACAGAACTTCTGAATTGAGTTGCCACTGATATCCACTGTCGTTTTGCGAATTTAAATCAAGCAGCAGGCTAATGGTATCGGCTAAGTAATTGCTCAGGCTGAGTGCGTCATTGCCGGCAAAACGGAACAATCGGTTTAAGGCTTCGTACTTCGAAAATTCCTCTGCGGGAATATATACACGATTTTGTTTCAATAGTTCCCTGCCAAGATGCACACATTCAGGATTCAACAACGCGGTAATCGGGTGATTCAATAATGCGATTACATATTTATGATAAAACAAAACACCCTGACTAACACGGGCTTTTTGCTGCATGATAATGATAATACGCAACCAGGCAACGGCATCGGTATGGCGGGCATTGAGTCCCATTGAGATATTAAAGGGGCCAATACATTCAGGCATACTGTGAAGTACCAATGGAAGCAGGTCTTCGTTACCGAGTATCAGGGCTGTTTCGCCATTCTCTCCACCTGCTGCTAAGATTTCGGCCAGATGCGAGCCGGCATATTTTACCTGGGCAATATCAGACGGGGCGGCAACACAGTGTATTTTCAACCGACTACCTGCCATACTCTGGATTTGCGATTTAAAATCCTCAGGCATAGGAAAATCGCGGAGATTATCACGCATAAAATAACCTGCCTCATGGTTTTTATTATCGATATAAAAACTATCGTAATCCCAGAAGAACAAAGCTTTACCGCATTTACGGAGGTGATGCATCAGTTTCTTTTCGCAAGATGAGAGGATATTGAAGCCGGCAAAACAATACAGGGTATCATCGTCAAACCGTTCACAATGTTCTGCCACTTCGCGGAGAATCATGCCCTTGCTGCCCAGATCCTTTTTTTTAAGATGACTGCGGTGAGCAAAATATAAGTCGGCAAGCACCTGCCAAAGCTGAAGAAAACTTTCCTTTTCGTCCGATGATTTTGAGGACAGAATATTACCCCAATACTTACGGATTAACTCAATATCAACCTGGTCGTCGGTGTCAAATTTCGAATCAATTTCTTTCAGGTCACTAACATTTGTAAAAACCTGCGATGCATCGGCCAGATAGGTGTCGATATCATCGAAATCCGAAAGCATGATTCTGCCCCATGAATAAAAATCATCGAAACCGCCTGCAGCCGGAACCTGCTTTTTGTATTCTGTCCACAGACTCATTATGGACGCCAATTCATCTGCTTCACGAAGGCCCGACTTCGAAGAAAACAACTCGCTGACAGAGCATACATTGGGCGACCATGCCGGTTTTGTAAGACCTTCAGCAAAATATTTACGAAAATACAAAGCCGGTCGGCTGTTTGGGAAGACCATGCAAACACCGGTGAGTTTGTCGCCATAGTGCTGCACGATATATTCAACGACTTCTTTTAAAAATGGTTTCATCATGATGTGGTTTTATTGGAAGCCCGCAATGTTGCATCGGCCACAACACAGGCAGCCATCATTTCGATCACAACCGGCAATCGTAAAGCAAAACACACATCATGACGGCCCGGAACCGAAAACTCTTCTATTTTCCCCGTGAGGGAATTAAAGCTTATTTGAGGTTTCGAAATACTGGACGGCGGTCGTACATACACATCGAAACTGATTGGATTTCCATTGCTGATTCCTCCCTGTATGCCACCGGCATGGTTGGTGAATGTTTTTCCATGATCACCCGAATAGCAATCGTTAAATTCAGAACCTTTCATTGATGCAGCACGTATTCCATCTCCAAACGAAATGGCTTTTATGCCTGGAATCGAAAACATAGCATGGCTCATTAAGGACTCCAATGAGTCGAAATAGGGTTCACCCAATCCGGCAGGCACGCCAAATATATCGCAATGGACAATGCCTCCTAACGAATCGCCGGAAACCACTGCTGCTGAAACAACGGCCTCAAAATCGCTGCTGCCACCAATCTCTTTTAGAAAAGCCTGATAACTTACTCCGGGGGTAATTTTAGCTGCCACAATCCCGGCGGCAACAAGTGCAACGGTTGTGCGCCCAGAGAAAAAACCACCCCCTGAAAGCGTTTTTTCGTGACCATACTTTACCGCTGAGGTATAATCGGCGTGTCCGGGACGATAAAATCCACCGAAATCGTAATCCTGCGGACGCGTATTATTGTTTTTAAAAGCAATTTCGATTGTGTCTCCGGTTGTATAATTATTACTGACTCCCCTTCGAAGTTCAGGGATATCGTCTTCGAGTCGTGCGGTAGTACCAGAAACCAGCGGTTTGCGTCGGTGCAGGGCGGATAAAAAATCATCGACCGTCAGGGGAACCCCCGCAGGACATCCTTCGATTATCACGCCAATTTCAGGTGCATGCGATGCTCCGAATAATTGAACTGTAAAAATACTTCCAAAAGTATTCATTGTATTTTCCCTCCCAAATTGCCCAGTGTTTCAAAAAACGATGGGTACGATTTAGTCACACATTCAGTATCGCTAATGCCCAAACCTTCGGAAGATGCCAGTGCCATTACCGAAAAAGCCATAGCCAGACGGTGATCGCCCAATGAATCGAGAATGGCAAAACGCAATGTTCCACCGCCCTCAACATACAAGCGCCCGTCATTAAAAACAGAAGTCACACCCACTTGCTGCAATGCTTCCACGATTCCCTTCAGACGATTACTTTCCTTGTAAGCCAATCGCGAAACACCGGTAAAAATCGACCTGCCCGAAGCATACGTCGCCAGCACCGCAGCCACAGGGAACAAATCGGGACAATCGCTGAAATCAAATTCAAAAGCTTTAGGTTTGGACTTCTCAACCAGAACACTGTTACCTGAAATACGAGTTTCGACTCCGGCTGATTTCATCAATTGAATTACCCTGCTATCAGCTTGCTTTGAATCAGGCTTGAGTCCCATCAATTGCACTGATCCACATAAGGCTCCTGCAAGAATCCAAAATGCAGCACTACTCCAGTCGGCTTCGGCTTCTGCCTGAAAACTTTGATATGATTGATTTCCAATAATTGATATAATGCCCTGATTGTTTTCGTTTACCACAACTCCACACATTTTCATAAGCTCAATGGTCATATCAATATAAGGCCGGCTGACAGCATTGCGTATATCGAGTAACGAATTCCCATCGCAGACAGGCAATGCCATTAACAAACCTGAAATAAACTGAGATGAAGTCGTGGCGTTGGGCATATAATGACCGGATTTTAGCTTTCCGGAAACCACCGAAAATGGCAGATAATCTCCACCGGCTTTTACAATCAGGCCTGTCTCTGACAAAAAACGCAGCTCACGAACCACAGGCCGTTTCAATAAAGTCTTATTCCCGGTAATGGTAAATGGAATTCCCGCAGTGGACAAAACAGGGCTGAACAGGCGTGCACACAAGGCTGATTCTCCACAATCGAAAACAGCTTGTTCTTCAAAAAACAGATTTCCGCCAACAGACAAAGAACATGGAGATTCTTCAACGTGCTTACACGAGCGGGCAATAGAAACGGCTGACAAAACATCCGCTGATTTTCCGGGATTGACAATCTTCGACTCTCCATTTGCCAGCAATGCAGCTGCCATCATCCGCTGCACATGGCTTTTGGATGGAGGCGGATAAATACAGCCCTGCAAGTCCGATGGCAAAATATGCATCATAGTTTGGTCATCAGTTTTTGCAGTTCTTCGGGACTGAAATCATAAATCATGGTTTCACCGATGTTTCGCAACAGAATCATTCTGATGTTGCCTTCCGTGTTCTTTTTATCATTTATCAGGGCTTGCCACACAACTTCATCCACGGGGAACCTGTTGTCGATACGAAAGCGGGCTAAAATTGCTGTGAGCTTTTCGACTGTATTGGAATTGCAGACATTCAAAAGTTCAGAAATACGGGCTGCAATATACATCCCTGCTGCAACGGCTATTCCATGCTGAATGCCGTGAGTAAGTTCGATGGCATGGCCAAAACTGTGACCAAAATTCAAATGTTGTCGTTTGCCAAAATCATACTCATCATCAATTACAAAACCCGATTTTATATGTATTGATGCTTCAATCAGGTAATTTAAGGTTTCAATATCTCTCAGCATGATGGCATCGGCATGAGTAACCAGGTAATCAAATAGGTTTTTATCAGCTATGACTGCGTATTTCACAATTTCGCCCAATCCGCTTTTATACTCTTCATCGGGCAGGGTTTCGAGCAAAGCCACATCACAAATTACCCATTCGGGCTGGTTGAAAACGCCAATCAGATTCTTCAGGTTTCCGTAATTGATACCGTTTTTTCCTCCGACACTGGCATCAGCCATAGCCAGCAAGCTGGTAGCAACAAATGCAAAACGGCAACCTCTTTTATAAACCGAGGCAGCAAACCCTGCCATATCGAGTACAACTCCACCACCAAAACCCAGAATAAAGGTATCACGTCCGGCATTGCGTCCCAGCAAACCGTTGATAATAAATTCAATACCTTCCCATTGCTTCCGGTCCTCTCCGGCAGGCATCACCAAACAATCGTACTGACTAAGTTTATCTGAATAAAAAGAATAAACATTCTCGTCAGTAATAACAATGCTTTTATCAGGAAGACGCAATTCCAATTCGGCAAATGCGTCGCACAGCATTACCGGATATTTATTATTGGTGTGAATAATTATTTCTTCGTAGGCTGTATTCATTGCATGCAAATATCAATCTGTAAAAATACGATTAATACGCTAAAAATACAATTTATGGCCGAAATCGCAGAAATCAAACCAGGTAATTCGAAAATAAAATCAATTACCTTTGAATCAGAATCTTAGTAATTAATGTATGTGATGGGTGTGTGATTGTAACTATATAAACTCCATCTTGCAAATTGGCAACTCCAAATGTAAAATCTTTGTCTGCACAAAGCGAGATACATGAAGAAAAATGTACCCTCCCACTCACATCAATTAATTGAATTTGTGCATTCTCAACAACCTGTGTAGAATGTATTACCATTGTGTTATCGCGGTTCAGTACGGTATAAACAGGAATTTTAATCTGCATTGCATCTGAAATACCGGTAATAACTCCGCTGAGGTAAACGGGTGCTGACCACACATAATCGCCATCTTCCTGAATGGCCCGAATGTATACATATTTATCGGTATATAGTGTCATCAGAATGGTGGTATCAACTTCGGCAGGCGAAGCAAACGATACCAGTAAACCATTGTCAGACCGAAACTCAATCGATGACCAGTTTTCGTTATCCGAGTCATTCAGCACAATATGGAAGGGCATATTTCCGTACCGTTGTATTGTGCTGCCCATGTGGTTTAAACCTGATTCCAGCCAAACCATAGCGTTTTTATCCATCGATGCGAATGTGCGGCCTGCAAGAATAGCATCAAACATGGAATTCAACGACAATTCAGTGCACCACAAACCGGCCCTGCCATCGTTCTTTGTTCCCCAATCTGCAGAATGATTATCCTGATTCCAAACGGGAGACAGATGCCAGCCATTATTCAAAGCAAGTTCATACCAATCGTTGGCCTGCTGAATATTTTGAAATTCTATTAAGGGGAAAGATGCATCGGTGGCTTCGCCTTTATATTCGAAGTCGTACCAGTTATTAAAATAATCCTCGTCGCCGGGATGGTTAAACTGTGCAAATGCATAAGGCCTTTCGATGAGCCATTCCCGAAACGAACTCCAATTAAGGTATGATGACACTGCGGGCATTTCGTTAGCGTTAAAGACGTTGCAATGACCATAGTAAGGCGAGCCCCATTCGTAACCGGCTATGCCGACAAAACCACCCGGTTGTGTCGCTGCAGCGGCTGCCTGCTGAGTCTGTAATAATTCATCACCACTCACCTGCTCCATATGGTCGGTCACCGCCAGAAAGTCGATTCCGGCAACATCGCGTGCATAAGTATAGGCATCAGCGGGTGTTTGTTCGCCGTCGGAAAATCCAGTGTGTGAGTGGAGATTACCGAAATACACAGTGTAAATGCCCTGCCCTTGCAAAACCATGGCAATAAAAATGAACGCCAGAATCAAGCTTAGTTTCATAGTAGTAAAATTAATTATCCCTTATCAGTACAAATATGTAAAATAATCCTGAATTTTACAATGCCTGATCATTTTACATGTAAACAAAAAAAAATGCAGGCGGTTTACGCCTGCATGAATTCAATGTTATTTTTTCGTTTAAACTACTGCAGTTTAAAGTTAATTGGAATCACATAGCTAACCTTGACAGGTTTTCCCCCTGTTTCACCGGGTTTCCAGGCAGGCATCGAGCTGATAACCCGCACAGCTTCCTTATCGAGAAGCTCGTTTGCACCCTGTTTAATTGCGACATTCGTAACCTTACCGTTTTCGTCGATTACAAAAGAGACAAAGACCTTACCCTGAATGCCTTTTTCTTTGGCTTCGACCGGGTATTTCACATTACCGGCAATGTATTGAATCAACGCGTCGTCGGAATTTCCGAACGCAGGTTGTTTCTCGACTGCCTCGAAGTTATACACCGAATCGGCACCCTGTGGCTTCTCCGGGGCCTCGTTAATCGCATCAGAATTGGTGGTATCGCCCTGTTTCTTACTTGGGTTGCCACAGGCAAACAGAACTAAAATCATGGCTACCAACGGAATGGCAATGGCCGGTTTCAACGCAGACCATACACCTGACTTGGGTGTTTTCATCATAATGAGTCGTTTTTTAATGAGTGAATTATTAAAACTGTTGGGAATAGAATGAATGGGTTTTCCGGTACACATTTCGAACAACAGAAGACGGTAGGAATCGGTTTCAACTTGCTCTTTCAAAGCACCTTCGTCTGCCAAAAACTCATGTACTTCTCTGATAGCCCGGCGAAACATCCAGATTAGCGGGTTGAACCAAAGAAAAACAGATAATACTTCGAACAATAAAACATCAAACGAATGCAACTGACGAACATGCACCAATTCGTGTTTGAGTATCTTGGTTCGCTCATCCGGATTTAGCTGCTGACTTACACCAATAACGTTAAAAAATGAGAAAGGTGAAACCGAAGCAGGGATATTTACCACCTTGTGTCCTGACACAAATTCCGATGAGGGTTGTTTCAGAATTCTACGAATCCGAAA
>JAKQPY010000209.1:0-13081 GCA_029564465.1 Bacteroidota bacterium
GGTGTATGGTGTGGTTACCGAATTGTATGCCTATGTAAGTTTCCTGCTGATTATTCTCACCTATGGTACAGAAACCGGATTCTTCAGATTTGCCCGCGACAACGAAAACTTCAACAAAACCTATTCGGGTTTACTGGCATCACTGACCCTGACCTCGCTGCTCTTTGTACTTCTAATTTACCTGTTTATTGAGCCATTGGCCGCTGCCATGCAATATTCGCTGCACAGCGAATACATAATTTGGATGGCCTTAATTGTAGCACTCGATGCCATAATTTCGCTGCCTTTTGCCCGGCTGCGCCTCGAAAACAAGGCCATGCGGTTTGCCATGCTGAAACTTCTTAACATTGGAATCAACATCGGAATGAACCTGTATTTTCTCCTCTTATGTCCGTATCTGGCAAAGACCAACCCGGATTCAATATTTCTGCTGGTATGGTCGCCGCAGATTGGTGTAGGGTATGTGTTTATTTCGAACCTGATTGCCAATCTGGTAAGCCTGCTGTTGTTTATACCCGATTTTTTCAGACTCAGAACCGGAATCGACCTTAAATGGCTCAGAAAAATTCTTTGGTATTCGCTTCCACTGCTCATTGCGGGTCTGGCCGGAATGGTCAACGAAACCCTCGACAGAATTCTGCTGAAATACTGCCTGCCTGATGGTGTTAATGCCATGGAACAAATTGGTATTTACGGAGCAAACTATAAACTGGCCATTCTGATGACGCTTTTTGTACAGATGTTTCGCTATGCTGCCGACCCATTCTTTTTTTCGCAGGCTAAAAATGCCGATGCGAAGCAAACCTATGCAAGGGTGATGAACTACTTTGTCATCTGCGGTCTGATTATATTTCTTGGAGTGATGCTTTATCTTGATATAATAAAATATTTTATTGCACCGGCCTATCACAGCGGACTTAATGTGGTTCCCATTCTTTTGCTCGCCAACCTGTTTCTGGGTATGTACTACAACATGTCGTTCTGGTATAAACTCAACGACAAAACCCGATATGGCGCTTATATAGCCGTAGGAGGAGCCATACTGACCATTACACTCAACATCATCATGATTCCCTTGCTGGGGTTTACCGGTGCAGCATGGGCAACTTTTGCCTGTTACCTAGCCATGCTGGTGGTTTCGTACCTGCTTGGGCAAAAACATTATCCGGTAAAATATCCGGTAAAATCAATTGTTTTTTACTTTGCTGCAGCACTGGCTATATATTTCATAAGCCTGTATATTCCCGAAACCGGCAGGTTTCTTCATTATACAATCAATACCGTATTGATGCTGGCGTTTATTGTCATTGTTACTCTCAGCGAAGGATTGTTTAAAAGATTTCTAAAACGCGCAAAGGGTTAAACCCTGAATAGCAAAAGTTTTTACGTATTTTTGAAGCCATAAAAGTAACGAGATGAATAAAACTGTTGTTAAAATTGTAAATACATCGAGAAACCCTTTACCTGAGTACGCTACAGCATTTTCAGCGGGAATGGATCTCAGGGCTAACCTCAGCGAACCCATCCTGTTGAAGCCCCTGGAACGTCGCCTTATTCCTACCGGTTTGTTTATTGAACTTCCGGTTTCGTTCGAAGCACAAATCAGGCCGCGCAGTGGCTTAGCCCTAAAGAAGGGAATAACCGTTCTCAACACTCCGGGAACCATCGATGCCGACTATCGTGGCGAAATAGGTGTAATTCTGATTAATCTCTCGAATGAAGATTTTCTTATCGAAAATGGCGAAAGAATTTGCCAGATGGTTATTGCAAAGCACGAAACGGTAGCATGGCAGCAGGTCGAAATATTGAACCAAACCGAGCGTGGAGCCGGAGGATTTGGTCATACGGGAAAAAAATAATAATCCACACAAAAACCGCAGCATTATGAAGATCATTATACCCATGGCAGGCTTAGGAACAAGGATGCGCCCGCACACGCTTACTGTAAAAAAGCCCCTGATTCCGCTTGCCGGGAAACCCATTGTGCAACGATTGGTCGAAAATATTTCGCGGGTACTCAACCAGCCAGTTGAAGAAATTGCTTTTGTAATCGGACGTTTCGGCGATGAGGTCGAAAACGAGTTGAAGCTGATTGCAGAAAATGCAGGAGCAAAAGCCTCGATTTATTATCAGGATGTGGCGAAGGGCACCGGCCATGCTGTGTGGTGTGCATCTGAGTCGCTGAGTGGTCAGGTGGTGGTTGCTTTTGCCGACACCCTGTTTTATGCCGATTTTGCCATACCCGAAAATGCCGACGGTGCCATCTGGGTACAAGAGGTAAACAACCCGGAGTCGTTTGGCGTGGTTACCACAAACGATGAAGGTATCATTAACGGATTTGTTGAAAAACCAAAAACTTTTGTTTCGAACATGGCCATTATCGGAATTTACTACTTCGGTGATGGTGAGATTCTTCAAAAAGAACTTCAGCGGTTGATCGACGAAGATATCAGAGGAAATAACGAATATCAGCTTACCGACGCACTTGAGAATATGCGCCGTAAAGGCTACCGTTTTGTCCCCGGAAAGGTGCGTGAGTGGCTCGATTGTGGAAACAAAGATGCCACAGTAATTACCAACCACAGGGTGCTCGAAAACGAACCGCAATCGCCCGTAGAGAGAGAAAATGTAAAGCTGATCAACAGTGTTGTGATTGAGCCTTGCTATATCGGTAAATCGGTTTGTATCGAGAATTCAGTGGTAGGACCCTGGGTTTCGGTGGGCGATGGAACACGCATTTCGGGAAGTAACATCGCCAATTCGATTATTCAAAACAATTCTTCGCTCACCAATACGTTATTGAGAAACAGTATGGTCGGCAATTGTGTGAGTATATCCGGGAAACCTGCTGAACTGAGTGTAGGAGATTATAACAGCATTCATGAATAGAAAAACGTTTATAGGTCTTTTTGCAGCAGGCTTTGTTGTGGCTTCGCTCCTACTGTTTTCGGGCTGCGCCGGATTAAAAAGCAATGGAAAGAAATCCGGTGATGAGATGTCGCGGGAACTTCGGTTTAGCTTCTTTAACGAATTACTCGAAGGAATTAAAAACAAAAATGCAGGTAATTACTACGCAGCCCTCGAGTGTTATACCCGTGCCATGCGGATTGCTCCCGGAGAATCGGTAAGTTACTACGAAATTGCAACCGTTTTAGCTATTAACAACGACTTTACCACTGCCTTGGAATACGCCCAAAAAGCCTGTAAATTATCGCCTGACAATTACTTTTATCATCAGCTTACTGCCAATATCCTGCGTTCGAATGGCATGATAAAGCACGCTGCTTCCTATTATGATGAATTGATTCGGCTGAAACCCGAAATTCTCGAGAACTACTATACACAGGCTGAACTTTATATGTCGCTCGACGATGTAAGCAATGCTGTGAAAGCTTTCGATAAGGCCGAAAAATATTTTGGTGTAAGCGATGCCGTGAATACCGAAAAATTCAGGTTAGCTACTTCGACCAACAACTACAAACTGGCGTATCGCGAAATAGATAAGCTGATTGCGGCCTTCCCCACCGACGCACGATACAGGGCTATGCTGGCAGAACTATACATCAGCCAGAAAAAGTACCGTGAAGCAGAAGTTACCTTTGCCGAAATCGAAAAAATGCCCATCGAAAACGGTCTGGTTTATATGTCGCTTGCTGAATTTTACCGCATAAAAAACGATATTGACAAGGTGTTTTACTATCTCAACCTTGCGTTTGAATCGGACGACCTCGGTCTGGACAATAAAATCGAAATTTTGTATAACCTGATTGGTAACGGACAAAATGCCACTATTACCGGGCATACCTACACCCTGCTCGAAACACTGGTACGCGTTCATCCTGACGAGCCCAAAGCCCATACAATTTATGCCGATTATCTGGTGCGCGACAGCCGCTGGAGCGAAGCACAGGGTCGTTTCAATATCGTGCTGGCTTCGGTAAAATCCTTGTACGAATTGTGGGATCAGGCATTATATATCGATAACCAGTTGCACGACTGGCAGTCGATGTATCAACGGAGCAGCGAGGCAATTCAATATTTTCCGCTTCAGGTGATGCCCTATATGTACCGAACCGTTTCGGCATCGATGTTACAAAAATACGATGAAGCGGTATTATCGGCCCAGAGCGGGCTAAAATACAGTTTGGGCAACACGCGGCTGCAGGTCGATTTTTACACTTACATGGCTGAATCGCTGCATAAGCTGGGCAAAAACCAGGCATCCGATTCTGCCTTCGAAGCCCTTCTCCGCATCGATTCGCTGAATGTTTACGCAATAAATAACTACGCGTATTTTCTGTCGTTACGAAACGAAAAAATCGAAAGGGCACTGCAGCTATCGACGCAATTAATACAACTACAACCTGCAAATGCCAATTACCTTGACACCCGCGCCTGGGTACTGTTCCGAAATAAAAACTACGCCGAAGCCCTTTTGGTTATTGAGTCAGCAATCGAAAAAGGAGGAAGCGGAAACCCAACCATACTCGAACACTACGGCGATATTTCATACTTCAATGGAAATACCGATAAGGCAGTGGAATATTGGCAAAAAGCACTGGATGCAGGATCTGATTCGAAATTGATAAACGAAAAAATAAAACAGCAGAAATATATTGAGTAAAACACAGACATATCTGTTACGCGGAATAGCACTTTTTCTGTTGCTATTGTTGTTCTCGTGCCATAAAATATTTTTCAGCGGGGGCGAAAAGCAAAACATGAAGCCTTCGAAGCTCTTCGAGAAGGTTCAGGAACATCAGATACAATACAAGAGTTTTCTGCTGAAGGCCGATGGAGAATTTACCTGGAACGATAACAAGCAAAGCTTTCAGCTGCATGCCCGCATTCAGCACGACAGCGTTATCTGGGTATCGCTGCGGATGATGGGAATCGAAGGTATGAGGCTTTTAATTACACCCGACAGCGTTTTCATGGTCGACAGAATAAACAACAGTTGGTATGCAAGTAATTTCGAAGAGCTAAACAATAATCTTGACCTCGATATAACTTTCGACATTTTGCAGTCGGTGCTTACCAATTCTTTCTTTTTCTACCCGCCGACAAACGACACGGCCAAAACCATTCACGACTTCAATACCTGCAAAGACAGCGCAAACTATTGCATCAGCACCATCAGCGAACGTAAATACCGTAAGCTGAGCGACACCACCAACAACCGTAGAGTCGAACGCAGACTGAACCGTGAACAACAGGAATCAGACGAGGCGGAACAGAAACCCGATTACATCATGCAAACAGTAAGGGTTTATCCCGAAATATTCAAACCTTCGTATGTGTATCTGGGAAACATGCTGAAACGACAATCGCTCGAAATTGTATATAATAAACCGGTACTTTACACCAACGAATATTTCCCCTCCGAAATCGGGGTGGATTGTGATGCCCCGGGGTTTAAGTTTTCGCTGGTTTTACGCACCGAACGAATCGAAATCAATACAGAGCAAAAATATCCGTTTAAAATACCCGAGAATTACAACCGAATGAAATAATTCATTATTTTGTGTAAACAATAAACCGATGAAGAATTTGATCAAAATATACTTACCTGCGGCACTCCTGATGCTGTGCATGGCTTTTTCGCAGGCAGGGTTTGCTCAAAACAGGAAAGAACTCGAAAACAAAAAGAAGAAAGTGCTTCAGGATATTGAATACACCAACAAACTCCTGAAAGAAACCGAAGCCAGCAAGAAAGATTCTTACAATAACCTGGTTCTTATTAATAAAAAGGTCGAATCACGACAACAACTTATTCTCACCATCAGCGAAGAAATTGCACTGATTGACCAACGCATCGAAGATAACAAAGCAATAATTGAACTCATGGAAGCCGATCTGAAAAAACTGAAGGACGATTATGCAGCCATGATTTATTTTGCCTATAAGAACCGGAAAACCTACAATAACCTGATGTTTATTCTGTCGTCGCGCGACTTCAACCAGGCTTACCGGCGGTTGAAATACTTGCAGCAATACACCGAATTCCGCAAGAAACAAGTGCTGGCAATTCAAAGTACCCAGTTGATGCTCGACACGCAGATTGCAAGACTCGAAAAAGAAAAGCAGGCAAAAGAGTTGCTGTTGAACGAGAAGAATGTGGAAACCAATAAGCTGAAACAGGAACAGCAAGACCAGACAAAAACCCTGAACAACCTGAAATCGAAAGAAGCCGACCTAAAGAAGAAACTGAAACAGCAACAGGAAAGTGCATCAAAGCTGCAACGCGAAATTGAAAAAATGATTGCCGATGAAGCTAAAATATCGTCGGGTGGAAAGTCGAACAATTACGTGCTGACGCCATCGGAGAAACTAACATCGACCAATTTTGCCAACAACAAAGGAAAATTACCCTGGCCGGTCGAAAAGGGCGTAATTACAAGTCAGTTTGGGAAGCAGGCACATCCGGTGCTGCAGAACGTTACCATCGACAATGCCGGAATTGATATCAGCACCAATTCGGGCGCTGTGGTGAGGGCGGTTTTCGAAGGTGAAGTACGGCGCGTGTTTGCCCTTCCTGGGGCTCAGAATGCTGTGATAATACGACATGGAAACTACCTGTCGGTTTACACCCACCTGGCCAGCGTAAAAGTGAAAGCCGGCGACAAGGTGACAACGAAACAAGCCATCGGAGTGGTGTATACCGACAATGAGGAAAATAAAACCATAGTTCATTTCGAAATTTGGTATGAAAGTACCAAGCAAAATCCATCTACATGGTTGGCTAAATAATGATTGATGCAGATGGAAAACGGATTACAGCAGATATTACTCAAGCTTGAGTCATTCATCAGGAAGTACTACCTGAACAGTATGCTCAAAGGGGCTATACTGGCGGCCAGTATTTCGGGGCTGTATATTCTCGGTGTAATACTGGCTGAATATTTCGGGCATTTTACCAGCACGGTACGAACGATTATGTTCCTGCTGAGTATGGGAATTCTCGTGTTCGTCTGGGTGTATTATATTATTATTCCCTTATTGAAACTGTGGGGATTGGGCAGGCGCATGAGCGAAAAGAAAGCCGCACAACTGCTGGGTCGTCACTTTCCCGAAATGGGCGACAAACTGCAGAATACGCTGGAGCTTGCCGAACTGGCTGCACTGTCGCCGGCCTCAGCCGATCTGATCATTGCCAGCATAAGAAAACGCTCGGAACAACTGCACCCGATTCCATTCCGTAAGGCCATCGATTACCGGAAAAATGTGAAGTACCTGAAATATTTTTTGCCAGTGGCGTTTATTTTTACGCTTCTGCTGATTGTATGGCCCGGCATTATCAGCGAAGGTTCGCAGCGAATTATCCGGTTTACCGAAGAGTTTATCCCTCCCCCACCCTTTTCGTTGCTGATTGATAACGACACCCTAATTGTAAAGAAAGGTGACGATTTTGAGGTAAAAGTACGGGTTGAAGGTAATGCGGTTCCCAATGAAGTAAGTATTGTAATTGGTTCGAATAAATACCTGATGAAGAAAGAAAGTCCGCGTGAGTATTCGTACCTGATAAAAAACCTGAACAACAACATCAGCCTGAAAGCCGTATCGGGCGAAATAAGCTCAGCGGTATGCGAAATTAGGGTTTTGCCCAGCCCTTCGATTCTGAATTTCAGCATTGGGATTAACCCACCGGCCTATACCGGCATTGCCCCGTCGTTTGTAACCAACACCGGTGATTTGTCGGTTCCGTATGGTTCGGTGGTAGCATGGCAGTTTAACACTTCGAATATAACGACCTTGCAGGTGGTTTTCAACGACAGTATTCCGGTGGCAACCGAGAAGAAAGAACGTTTGTTTTCGTTTCGTAAGCAGATGCTGCAATCGTCGAAGTACAGTGTGTCGGCATCGAACGAAAATTTCAGCAATCAGGCTGCTTTCAGTTATTCGATAAACGTAATTCCGGATTTATTCCCCTCGATTTCGGTGAAACAGTTGCAGGACAGCACCGATTTGAATGTGTTTTATTTCAGCGGGGCGATTGACGACGATTACGGGTTTCAGTCGCTGACGTTTTATTACAAAACCGACAGCCTGCACAAGGTTGTTTTGCCGGTGAGCCGCGGTATGAGCACGCAGAATTTCTATTATGCCTTCGATTTTTCGAGTATTGATATTGTGGGTGATAAGGTGGTGTATTACTTCGAAGTGGGCGATAACGACGGTGTAAGGGGCAGCAAGCTGACACGTTCGACGGCCTTTGAATTTGTGGTTCCGGGTATCGAAGAAATAGAAGCCCGTTCGGAAGAAACCAACAAAAGTGTAAATTCGAAAATGACCGAAGCACGTCGTCTGGCCAACGAAATACAGCGCGACGTAAGCACTATGCGGCAGCGTATGATGAACGAAAACCTGTCGGAGTGGGAACGCAATCAGATGATGAAAGAAATTGCCGATAAGCAGGCCCAGATGGAGAAACTCATTAATGAGGCTGCCGAAGAGCAAAAGAAAATGAATGACTATAAAAATAACTTCTCCGATCAGGAAAAACTGATGGAAAAACAACGTCAGATTGAAGATTTGCTGGAGCAGGTGATGGATGAAGAGATGCGCAAGCTGATGGAAGAACTTCAGAAACTGATGCAGGATTTTGATCCTGAGAAATTTGAAGAGCTTACGAAGGATATGAGCATGAACTATGAGGAAATGTCGAAAGAACTCGATCAGAACCTCGAATTGCTGAAGCGGATGGAAGTGGAAGAACGGGTGGAAAATACGATAGATAAACTCGACGAGCTGGCTAAGGATCAGGAAGCCCTTTCGGAAAAGAGTAAAGACCCCAAAGCGAACAAGGATGAGTTGCTGAAAGAGCAGCAGGAGCAGGAACAGCGCATGAACAGCATTGAGGAGGAGTATAAAAAAACCCTGGAGAAAAACGAATTGTTGAAAGAGCCTTATCAGCTTGATGAGTTCAACGAAGATTTTAATGATATTGATAAAGAGATGAAAGAGGGTGAGCAAAACCTTCAGGAGAACAAGAACAATAAGGCATCGAAAAACCAGCAGAACAGCTCACAGCAAATGAAGCAACTGGGTGAGAAGATGCAGAGCATGATGGATCAGAACATGCAGATGCAGGCAGCCGAAAACCTCGATGATTTGAGACAGGTGCTCGAAAACCTGCTTTCGTTCAGTTTCGATCAGGAAGATATATTGCTCGAAATAGGCAATGTGGGCGCACGCAGTCCGCGATACCGAGAGCTGATAGCCGGGCAGAAGAAACTGGTTGATGATTTTGCGATTATCCGCGACTCGCTGAATGCACTGGCACTGCGGATGCCCGAAATAGACCCGATTATCAGAAAAGAAATTAATATGATTAACCAAAAACTGAATGAGGTTATGAATCAGTTTTCGGAATCGGGGCAGCAAAATCTGAAAGCAGGGCAGCAAATGGTGATGACATCGGCGAATAATCTGGCCTTGCTGCTGGCTGAACTGATGCAGCAAATGCAGCAGCAGATGGCGATGCAGATGCAGGGGAATCAGAATTGCAAAAATTGTAAATCGAACAGTCAATCGCAAATGGGGCAGCTGCGCGATCTGCAAAAAGGTATGAAGCAGCAGATGCAGCAGATGATTGACCAGATGAAGCAGGGCGGTGATAAGCCGGGGAAGAATCAGGGTAATAGTAAAGAACTTGCCAAGATGCTGGCGCAACAGGAAATTATGCAGCAAATGCTGAATGAGATGATGACGAGCGGCCAGTTAAGCCCGGAATCGGCCAAAATACTGAATGAGATAAACCGTATGATGGAAGACAACCTGAATGACCTGATTAACGGGAATATCACACCGCAAACTCTGCAGCGACAGGAACTAATACTGACGCGTATGCTGGAGGTTGAAAAGAGTGAACACGAGCGCGAAATTGATAATAAACGCAAATCGAATGAAGCCCGCGATTATAAGATCAGTAATCCGGATGGAGCCTTTGATGAGAAGGAAAAAGAAATGCGATTTAACGAGTTGCTGCAATTGGGGAATGTGAAGATTAACCAATTTTATAAGCTGAAGTACAAAGACTATCTGCAAAACCTTGAAAAGTAAGACGCTATGGCCGTACAATTTTTTTCGGAGCAAACCGATATGCCGGATTTCGATAAGAAAACTCACAAGTTGTGGATTGAGAAAGTGATTGCCCAACACGGTAAAAAATCGGGGAGCATCAATTATATATTTACGACTGACAGCTTTTTGCTCGACATTAATAAAACCTATCTGCAGCACGATTATCTTACCGATATCATTACGTTTAACTTCTCGGATGCCCGCACGTTGCATGGCGATATTTATATCAGCACGGAACGGGTTCGCGAAAACGCTGCGGCACTGGGAACCAGCGCCAATGAGCTGCAACGGGTAATGATTCACGGCATATTGCACCTGCTGGGGTTTGATGATAACAACGACGAGAATAAAGCCACTATGCGCAGGGCAGAGGATGAATGCCTGGGGATGCTTTGAGGGCGTGAGCTTTGTGTAAGGGGGAATGAAGATTTTTTGGGGAATGTGCATTGCAAATGCTGAGATAAATACACCCGCGTTGCAAACGCGGGCGATAGAGGGGCAGGTTATTTTTAAATGGTTATTCCTAATATGCGAAACTCAAACGATTATAAAACCGAATATCGTTTTGACGACAACAATAGGATTGCCCAAATGTCATAAAGAATATTGCTGGCTAATAGAAATTATAACCCAATCCCACACCAACATTAAAACTCGATCCATTACTAGAAACGGTATAATTATTCATCACTCCATCTTCGTTAATTGAAATACTATTATTCTCCCAAACTTTATTTATCCCTGAATAGTAATTAACGATAACATTTATTTCAAACTTAGATTTTACTAAATATGAAATTTCAACTCCATTGATAAATCCACAAGACCAATCATTTTTGAAATTATAATCTGAAATAGTACCTGTTAAGCTACTTGTAGAAGCACCAATTACACCATTATAATGGTACGAATTGCAGAATGCTATTGAAAGACCATTATCAATATAGATGCTTAAGTTTTTGATTTTCAAAACATTTGTTTTTAAAATAATGCCGAGTGGAATGTCATTGTTTTGAAAAGATGATATTAAAGAATTTGGCAATGACAGATGGTTTTGACTATAACCAAGACTAGCTTTTAAATAGTATGTTTCGTTTAATTTATAGTCAAAGAAAAGACCATATTCCCAACTTTGAAACATCTTTCTATCTGATTTTAAGAATTCAGAGCCGTTCAGATAGGTGGCAACTTGATTACTGGAACAAAAATATGCCCCAATTTTAAAGTTTTGAGAAAAAACCAAAATGCTGATTTGGCATAATGCGAGAAATATTACTGCTTTTTTCATATTTATAAGTTTTAATTGCAATTCTTCTGATGTAATGAGAGAGCATTGTTACCTGTACTTGTTCCATCATTATCTTTTACATAATAACCAGAAAATAAACTATTTTTCCTTACTCTTAATGGAGTGTGTGTTTGATAATAAGTATATGTTGCTTTATTTTTATTATATTGTACTTCTCCTTGATCAACAGCGGCATAATCTGTACAGTTTGTTGCATAAACAAATCCGGCAATCGTCGTTGTTATTTTATCGGCTTTCTCTAATGCTAAGCTTCCATTGTTTTTTACCCTATAATTTATAGTTTTGCTTGCAAACCCATGCACAGGCCAAACATTTACAATTTTAATTACCAATTTTGCTTTTCGTGTGCCGCTAGCATAAGTCCTTGTTGTGTCTTTTTCTTTATCATACATGACACAACAATCTCCTAAACCAGATACGTGTAGTGTTGATTCAAAACTATCTGTGCATCCAGCATCAGTAGAAATAACTAATTTTACAATATAAGTTCCATCTGCAGAATAAGCATGTGATGGACTTTGTGTGGTTACATGAGGAGTGTTATCACCAAAATACCAATCATAAGAAACAATATTACCAATGGAGGCAGTAGATGTATTAGTAAAATAGTACTTTCCAACAATATCTTGATCAGAAAGAGACGTGAAATTTGCGTTGCAACTTCCAACTATAATATCTTTCTCTGTGGAAAGCCCGCTCCCCCCATAGGTAACAGTTAGTTTCACACTAAACACACCAGATGTTGCAAAAGTATGAGTTGGTTCTCTCTCTGTTGAAGACTGACCATCATCGAATTGCCAATAATAAGAAAAATGATTTGGATTTTCATTAGTATAATTAACAATAGGTGTAAAGCGGTATGACAATGAATTATTATTAATATTTACATAATAAAAATCTATTCCCATTGTTCGCAAATCCATGTCTGCTGGTAGCGTTACAATATCCCGTTGTAAGCATAGTACTGCAATTCCAGAGACCCCAGACTTCAAATATGCAGCATGGACATCTCTTAGAGCGTCGTAATTATAATTATGAATTCCTACTGTTATAGAATCTAAATAAACACAAATAATATCTTCTACTATTAGTTCGCGATTTGGGGTTAAAATTGAACGAAAGGCATCGCCAACAATTTTGTCATTATCAGGATCGTTAAACTCAGTTAACATATCAAGATTTTCTAGATAGATAACTTCTTGATCTATTCCATTTCTGAGAGATTTGAAACCATAATGATACTCGAAAGCAAATAATACAGGATCGTTTGGGTAAATGTCTTTGGGGTCATCAAGTTTATTTGCATATCGAGATAGTATGTTCAAAACTGAGTCTAAATCTGAAATTTTATCAAATTCAAAGATACCTTTGTTGTTTACCTTGAAAGAGTATGGTTTTAATACATTCAACATTTCTATTACAATTTCTTCTTTCATTAGGCTTTCAATATCATAAGCACTAGTGTTTCTTAGATTGCTTGTCTCTCTATTTGAATCTTCTTTTTGGCAAGATAATACAGAGATAATTAAACTAAACAAGAACATTTTTAATCACTGTTGTCCGATAAAACTTTTTAAAGAAGCCAGCGCATAAGTCTGGCTTCTTCGTTTTTTGTAGATTTGGTTTGCTAAAACTTTTCTACAATGGATAAAAATACGCATTTTTTTGGAACCTCCGTTTTCGGACAGC
>JAKQPY010000211.1:0-1836 GCA_029564465.1 Bacteroidota bacterium
AAGTTATCAGCTGACCCAGCCACTCAGACTACATTGGCGGCAATACTTGAAAAAATTATAGCCGCACCCGCAACCGAAGCAAAGCAGACGGCGTTGAATGCTCTCATCGGCGAGGTACAAGCTGCTCCAACGGCAAATACATTGTTAGCACGGCTGAAAAATTTGGAAACAAAAGTTGATGCAATTATCGCTGATGGTATTAAGCTATCGGGAAGAAGAATTGCAGAACAAATTGAACCAATGGCATTGCGAACTACATCAACAGCAATGAAAACCCTAACTCCTCCTAATGGAGCAATAGGTTGTATTCTAATCCTGACATCAACAGGTGTAACTGGTACTTTTTCGTCTGAGCAAGGGTATCGGATGTCTTTTGGTGATATGACCTATAGTGGTGCATGGACTGATGTATCTGCGGGAAAATGGGGTTATAATATGTTTAATCTTGAAACAACCTCCAATAAAGAGCAAATTGTAAAAATTTATCCTGGACTGCCTACTATTGAAACAGGTCGTACAAGGTTATATAATAGCACATTAACAGAAAAAGTTGGCGTTAGTATTGGAATATCAGGAACATTTACCGAAGGTCAGGGTGTTAATTGCGGATTAAGGGTGGTGTGGTTATCGTGATAAATTACGAATATGTTGAAACTGAAAATCACCAAACAATCCCTGATGGCAACGGGTGGGAATATTGGTCAGATAGAATTGTAAAAAATCAAAATAGTGAAATAATTGAACAGGTTGCCGTTTGGAAAAGAGTTAAAGAAGAATAATCTTATTCAACTATCGGAATAGCGAGAGTTAAATAAGAAACAAATCACAAGCCAGCAAAGGCTACCTCAATTTCGGGGTAGCCTTTCCCGTCCTCCATGGGCGGTTTTTTATTTTCCTAGAAAGAAGGTGAAACCATTGTCATTCACCATGTCGGATGCCAAAACTCTAGCCCATACATGGATTGAGGACGAACTTACCGATGCCATGGCATTAACCTGGGGTAATGAGTTTATCCAACGCATTGTAAGCGACAAGCTATGGCAGGAGGATACCGAAGAATATGCCGACAAAAAAGGCAATACTGCCTATGCCTTACCTGCCAACTTCTATAGAACCGTAAAGGTGGAGGACTCTAACAGTGGCCTATTTGCCGGATATGCGATAAACAACGGCTACATAACCTTTACCGTTGACGGGTCCTACACCCTAACCTATATTACCTATCCTGCTGCTTTAACAGCCATTTCCGGGGAGGGCAACGACGTTCCACTACCCGATGCCTTCATATACCCATTAGCCGAGTTTTTGATATTCAAGTATTACAACATTGAGATAGACGACGAGGATTGCAAAATGTATGCCAACGAATACGAGGCGAGGTTCAGGATGAGCCTTAAAAACATTTATGACAGCATGGAGATTGACAGCGAAACTGAATCTTTTAGAGTAGTTGCGAGGTGGTAGGGTATGAGTAAAAAGCAAGGCCGGGGAGAACTAGCTATCAGGGATTTTACCGCCGGCATACTAGATATAATCGACGACAACTTAATACCCGAAGGGGCAGCCAAAGACAGCAATAACTTTATTTCCCGTACCATTGGTAAGCTGTCAAAGCGGAAAGGTTATAAGGCAGACCATGAAACCCCTTTAAGTGCAACAAAGATACAGGGATTGTATCCGTATTACAACAACGAAGGGGTACGCCGGGTTATAGTAGCCAATGCCGGGAAAATATACGCATACAACCGGGAAACCTTTACCGAGCTTGCAACAGGCAGAACCGATACCACGGAGCAGTTTATTTCCTGCATCATAGACGGCAAGGACTCTATTATC
>JAKQPY010000221.1:0-25263 GCA_029564465.1 Bacteroidota bacterium
AACTGCTCAAACCGCCCCACATCCCCGGGCCACGTAATCTTAAAATTATCAGGATTGCCCTGCGTAATCGCCATATCGGCATTAAACGCATACCGCAGGTATATGCTCGCATCATCAGTAGGTTCAAAATTACTCTGTCCCAAAAACTCATTATACGCAAACCAAATCTTCTCCATCCTAAAACCCTGCGGTGTTTGCACCAGCTTAATTTCATTACGGTTCAGCGGTTTCGGCTGAAACCCGTCCTGCAATTGCAACACCGTGTCGGCCACTGCCACCACCGGACAAGCAGCTTCATACTCCTCCAGCGCATCAATCACCCCGTCAATCACCCCCTTATCAACATTCGGCCGTACCGCATCATGCACCAGCACATTACAGTCAGTGGCAATCATTCGCGCGGCTTTCAACCCGGCATACACCGAATCGTAGCGTTGCTTTCCGCCTTCGGCAATCCTCACCGGTTTGCCCTCAGCAGCAGCTTCAGCAATCGAGGCCGCCAGTCCGCAATAATCCGGGTGAGCCACCACCACAATAGCACCTATCCGGGCATTTCCGGCAAAACGACCCACACAATGCCCAAGTATTGTCTGTCCGGCAACTTCCATATACTGCTTCGGAACATCAGCGTTCATTCTTACGCCCGATCCTCCCGATACGATTATGACAATATTTTCGCGCATAGTTTTCAGTTAAAAAAAAGTCCATCAACCCGCGGGTAAATGGACTTTTGTAAAAACCACATCATGGCTTAGGCATGAACCAAAGTTTCATATTCGGCAGGTTTAATCAACTCAGCCAGTTCGGCGGGATCACTGATTTTTATCTTAATCAGCCATCCTTTACCAAAGCTGTCGGAATTCACCAGTGTCGGATCGTCCTTCACCAGTTCGTTGGCTTCCAGAACTTCGCCCGATACAGGCATATACGAATCAGAAGCAGTTTTAACAGCCTCAATCGAGCCGAAAACTTCACCCTTACCCAGTTCTTCACCTTCAGTTTCAATCTCAACGAAAGCAATTTCGCCCAACTGTTCGGCTGCAAACTCGGTGATTCCCACATAAGCAACATCACCATCCACACGAATCCATTCGTGGGTTTTGGTGTACAAAAGATCTTTTGGAATATTCATAACGATTACACTAAAATTAATTGAAAATTATTTCCTCAAAATAACAAAATAAAAAACTAAGATGCAAGGGTAAATCGCAAACTAACACCAAAATTCGTGTTCGAGTTCGGATACGACAGTTGAATACGCGGACGGTTAATCACCATATCATAGAAAATCCGCAGGTTAAACCTGTCACTCAGCACATAATCAGCCGATGCCTTAATCGTAAACACCCGTTGTCCTGCTGTCGGCTGATCAACACCTTCAACCAGTTTGCGAATCACTGTCAGCGTATTGCGATACGAAAAATCAAGGCGTAAATTCAGGTCGCTCTTATAAGTACGCTGCTTACCGCCCGATTTAATTGTAATTTCAACATCCTTAAAGCGATACCCCGAGCCAATAATATACTCATCCGTTTTATTTTCGGTAAGCTGATTATTGTTGAAACTCATCGATAAGTTGCGGTTTTTCTTCACCTCAATCTTAGCAATAAAACTGTTGGTCATGGTCATATCGAGGGCAAACAACGGAGAGAACTGTTCCGAAATACTCACCGAATTGATTTCGTTCTTCGAATAATAATCGCCATACAACAACTGTCCTTCCTGATTCTGCCCGAGCACCTCGCGGATATAGTTAAAACCATCGTTCTCCAGATACTGGTCAGGCAGACGTGTAGTGTAATTTCCAATATTATAGGTCGAACGATACACATGGTTAATGTTCACCGTGCGGAAAAGCTTCTTGAAAATTTCGAGCTTACCCAGACCATCATACGTTATCCTCCAGTTCGGCAGCGAACTCAACACGCCGGGGAAGGTTTCGAGTGTTACTTTACCGGCTTCCTTACCGGTATAGGCAGCCAGAAACGCCGGCAACAAAACATCCTGCGAAGTTTCGCTGAAACCAACAGGGAATCCGTTGTCATCAAGATTTGTCGGGTCAAAATCCGGGCGTTGCGATGCCAGACGGAATGCAATTTCGCGTCGGTTTTCGGCAAAGCGTGCAAAGGTCTCCGACGAATAATCGCCCTTACGTCCGGTAGTTTCAAAAGCGGTAGCCCACGAAATAATTGTCATACTGTAACTACCCGAAGTCACCGGGTTCAAGCGTTCAAACGAATTGACTCCAGGGGCTCCGTTCCAGCGATAATACTCACTCGTGTTTTCCGAGAAGGCATGAGTCATCGTAAGGTCAATCCGTAAATCCTTCACCGGTTCCACCGATGCACGGATATTCCAGTTCGTCGAGTTGGTCAGCGTAAATGCCTGCGCCAGTGTCGAGTCCTTGGTTAACATATCTCTCTGGTAAGCCCATTCGCCAAAATCACGGTCCTGCCATCCCAAAATAAAAGGAATGGTAGGTGCAGTAACTGCAGGCTGAACGCCAAACATTTCCGGATCGGGCGTATAACTGCTCATACCCATAAATCGGGTACGGGGCATATATCCCGGCAATAAAGTTCCGCTATTTTGAGTATAACCCACCGATACCGACTTCACACTCATCAACAGCACCAGCGTATTGTCGATAATCTTCTTGGCCATCGAGTCTTTTTGCTCACGACTTCCGTTCACCGTAATCTTAACCTTTTGGGCATCGGTTTCCGGAATAAATGCCGCCTTATTTTCGTCGATAACCTCGGTTTTCCCTTTTATCAGGCGGCCGTTCTCATCGAATGCCTGGATGGTTATTTCCTCAGTCTTTAACCGGTGGTTAATGGTTTTACGGTTGTTGGCCGTCAGGGTAACTCCTTCCATTTCGAACTTCACGTTCTCTTTCTTCGCCTTGGCCTTTTTAGGTTGATTGCTGCGGTATTTCTGATTTACCTCCTTCAGGTATTTCGATTTATTATAGAGACTCAGCAAATTGAACTGTACATTCACCGACATAGCATTTCCGTTCGATACGGTATTACCAATATTAATAGTATCAGCTGTAATCGGTGCCGAAACCCAATCGTAGTTTCCGCTGTAGCGTGCATTGGCAGTCACCCAGTTGAAAATTCCGATTTTATTGATGGGTATTGTATAGGTTACATCAAACGTATGATGGTACTGGGTATTCCTGCCCATATTCAACAGGTTCGTGTAAATGGTATCCATCTTGGCTTCATAATCGGCATCGCCTTTATAAAGTCGTCCCTGTGGTTCGTCAATACGAGCCGAGTTGGTTGCCGAGAAATCTATCTTCAGCCCTTTCGAAATATTATACTTCAGGTCGTATTGCCGCTGCCATAAAAAGTCTTTATTCACCGAAACAGGCAGCCGCACATCTTCGTTATACACATTGCGCAACTGGGTTTCGGCATATTGCCGGTTCAGGTTGGTGCGGAACGACAACTGCGATGGTAACAGGTAAATATTAAAATCCTTAATTAAGCGGAAAGCCGGCTTACTCAGGAATTTCACATTCTTAAACGGCTCGTAATTCTTGGGCGTTGCATTATAGTTGTACGACAAGGCACCGGTAATATACCGGTTCGTATTGAACTCCGTATTAATGTCACGGTGGAATGTCTCATTGAAACCATAGCTCGCCGACCAGTTCGCCAGATCGTATATCCGCATTTTCCCCGAGGTTTTATTCACCTTCACATTATTGAAGTTCAGGCTCTTCATGCTGGTATAATCCTGCGCCTTATACTTTATCTCCTTAATTTCGGCCTCCGTTTTGGTTGGGTCGCTTAAGGCAACGCTCAGTGGGATATCAGGATCCAGCGGGTTGTATTCCGGGTTTTTCACGTTTTCGCTATAACCCATGTACAACGGAACCCTGACATTCAGCTTTTCGGGGAAGAATTTTCCCAATTCAAGGTTCGACGAAATATCGTAACGATTAATTTCTTCCTTCTGCCGTTCGCTAAGCTTTTGTTCGATGCTTCCAAAACCGGGTTTGCTGGTTTGACCTGCAACAGTTACCGAACCAAAGTCGGCAAGTTTTGCTGTAAAGCGGGCATTGGCAGCCCAACCACCCTTCTCGTCAAAATCGGTAAGGCGAAGTTCGTTCACCCAAATTTCGGCCGATTTGGGCAATCCGTCGTCGATGGTTGTCAAACCTGCCCTGCGCGGATTCCGCACACCAATCATCACAGTTCTCACATTCGAAAGGTTGGGGTTCCCCATCACGCTTACCTTATTGGCACCGTCCATCATACTGTAAACCCGGGCAAGGGTAACACCCGAACCCAGCTGCCGCATATCGTCGTTGCGCTGCTGTTTAACCTCCTGCAGCATTTCAAAGTCAAGGTCAAGGTTGTTTTCGATGGGCCATACCAGATAGCGGTCAGGGTCGTCTTCATTCACCCCTTCGTAACGCCCTGGAGCCGTTACCTTCAACGGAATTTCGTATTCGTAGTAATTGTTCTTATAATCGCTTCCCAACCTGATGAAAACGCTCACATCATCGTCGTAAATTGCCGCTTCGGTGGGCAGCGATTCCGCATGAATATACATTTTCAGCTTCTTATACTTACGCATATCCATGTCGAGATTCTTATACACTGCCCGCGCATCACCATCCTGCAAATCGATAACCCTGAGCACCATGGCCTGTTCGTTCAACTGACGTAGTTGTGGATTGGTGGGGTCAATCTGTCGGTTAATATCGGGAGGCAGAATATAGTTTACCGGAGTTTTGTTTCCGTTCTCTTCGATGTTCACAGCTGTTACGTAAAAAGGTGTTTCGCCGAGTTCGACAGGATTGTATTCACCCGGCTGCATAAACGAACCGTTGTATTTTCTCCATTCGCCACGCACCAAATCAAGGGTCGCCATGCGGATAATGGTAGGATCGCTGAATCCTTTCATAAACATGCGCACAAAACGAATCGATTTAAAATCCTGAATAACTCCTACCCTTCGGTCGTAACTGTACACAGGAATTTTAAACTGATACCAGGTTACCTTCGAGCGTTCGTTGTTGGCAAATTTGGCATTGTACTCAATTTTATCGGTAATAAAATTTTTACCCACCACAAAGTCTTCGGGGCGAATACTCACACGGTACTGGAAATAGGTTTCATTCTCGTTGAGCGTATTATCGCGGTTGATATCTTCCACATTGGGCGAAGCCGAAGCAGAGGTTGAATAATCCTCGTTCGATTGGTCAGACGAAGGCGAATTTCCTTCCAGCCCATTGTATAATTTGTAGCGTTCATTAATACCCAGGTTCTGATCATCGTAATCGGTTCCCCGGTAGTAATGATAGTTGTCGTTCGAGGGGTCGTTCAGTGCGTTCAGGTACGCAGCCGATTCGGTACCATACAACTGTGCCAGTTGATCGAGATAATTATGCCATCCGCCAGAAAGGGCAAAGAACGAACGTTCCTGTTCGTCGTTGAGGCCATCGAGACCGATATCCTGAAAGGCCCTCGATACGGCATCATTGTCGAATGCACTCACCAGCGACTGTATCATGGGAATAATACCCCATAAGGTAGTGTCAACCGCATTGTTGTTGGCCGGGGTAGGCAAACCATGCTCAAACGATTTACGGCCATCTTTCAGCACATCTTCCGAAACATCACCCAGATTAAAATAGAGGTCTCCACCGGTGTTCAGCGAATCTTCAACAAAAGGATCCATCATCCAGAATTCGATGTATTCAATATTGGCTTCTTCGAAATCGTTTGTTTCGAGTTTACGCATAATACCGCCCCAGCGTGTTGATGGATTGGTGAGTTTACCATCGGGAGTAAGTCCGTTTACCGCATAGTTATACGGCCCCTTCTCTTCGGGATAATATGCCAGATTGAGGACGGCCATATTCGTAGGGATACCTGTAACACTTTCCTTATAAGGGAAAATCTCGCTTTCGTAGACTTCGCGTACCATGTGACTCGACTGCATTTCGGGATCAACGGGCGAACTGGTTCTGTAAAATAAGGGGTCGATAACATACCAAGCAATTTTTGCACGGTTATACCCTACATCGAGCGAAGTAGCCCCGCTGTGTTCGGGGAACATATTTGGATCATTAGGTGTACTAGCCAGTGTCCAAGCCGAAAAACTCTTGATATCAATATTCGATTCACTGCCTTCGAAATCGTCGATATATGCGTTTCCCTCTTTGTCGATGGCCTTGCTGTGGCCGGGGATGAGTTGCGCAAATTCACCGGTAAAAGTCAGTGTCGACATCTCTTTGGTTTCGATAAAAGGAATAAAGTCGATGGCTTTTGTCAGCCATGAGGCATTCGTACGATATGAAGTATTTACCCCCCAAATGGTGTTCGAAATAGGCTCATCGCCAATAGAAACCTTCGTGGACATCGGCCGTTCAGTCAAATTAAGAATGGTAGCACCAATATTGAAGTCTTTCGAAATTTCATAATTCAGGTGGGTTCCGACCAATGTTTTTGTTTGGATATTGAAAAGTGAATTACTTTCGAGGGTAATTTTCAACGGAGTTCCCGATTCGAGAATACCGGCATCAATAATTTTAACCCGCCCCAGATTATAGTCAACCGTGTAATGGACATTTTCGGTAAGCACCTGTGCCCCTGCCGTTACTTTCACGCTACCTTGCGGAATATTGATGGCATTCAGCGAAATGTCGCTTCCTGACGAGGATTTATAGCGACCTGCAATAAAGAATTTATTCTTCTCGGCGATTTGACGAGCGGTACTCTGGGTACTGTCGTACAACTCCTCAAAAACATACTGGTCGGCCACTTCATTCAGCGCAGGGTTTCCTCCGGTTATTTTTTTACGCATATAACTCCCAAACGGCTCACGTACCGGAAAAATCACCCTGCCATTCGACGGGTTTATGGTAATGCCGTTGATAAAGTCGAAAATACCATCGGCATACGGGTCGAGTTGCGAGTTCAGGTTATCGAGATTCAGCACCGTAAGCAGTCGGGTACTGTCGATGACCCCGGCAGGTAAAAAATTGATTTCGGTTCCTGTGCGGTCGTTTTTGTAATATACATCAAGGTAAAAATCCTGATTACTCAGTTGATATGCGCCAATGCTGTAAATGTTTTTCATCATCAGATCCCACACTTTCATTTGCGGGGTAAACGATGTTCCCTTTATGAGTTTGAGCACCAGTGCATCAGGGGCGTTTACTGAGGAATTTGAGAATTCACCCACACGATACACTTTTCCGCCCACGGTATATTCATAAGCCACAGCCAGCACCTGATCGGAAGCCAGCGTAGAATTCAGCGAAATATAGCCCAATTGTGTGTTCACCGTATATTCCGAGGGGGAAAGCAGACGTGCCGATTCAATTTTTTCGTAATCGATGCCACCTTCAAAACCTGCAGCGAGTAATGCATTACCCACAGAATTAATATTTCGGACTTCGGGTATCAGCGTCTCGATAATTGCCAGAATATTGGCGGAATCGCTCGGATACGGGTTGGTTGAGAAACTACCGCTGTTGGTATAGCTGGCTTCGATAACATCGGGATTAGCCTCACCAAGGTCGGGGAAAGCAACAATATTTCTGGAGTTTTCGTAATTGCCCTGTTTGTTGGTAACCCAAACCTCAATTTTGTTGATATTGATACCCGAGGTGATAATTGGCAGTGACGATAAAAAGCGGTCATAGTTTTCTTTAAAGAAGTGGCCGAGAAAATAGTGTTTGTTGGCTTCGTACTTATCGGCATAAATCTCGTATTCTTTGGTTTGAGCCCCACCCTGAACTTCGATACTCGAGGTTTCGCCCTTTTGTTGCGAAAACAAAGTAGTTATGTTTAAGCGTCCGAATTTCAATTCTGTTTTAAAGCCAAACAGGCTCTGGCTACCCGAAATAAGGGTGCCCGACAGAGGAAGTGAAACATTACCGGCCTCTATTTTTTGAATAATCTCATCGTCGTAGCCGGTATATTCAATTTTTACGGAATTTTCGAAATCGAAAGCCGATTCAGTGTCATACTGCACATTGAGTTTCATTTTATCGCCAATCTGGCCCACCACATTCATCTGAATTTTTTCGTCAAAGTCGAACACCACATTTCTGCGGATATTTTCGGGGTAGGTTGGATTATCGACGTATGAAATATTGAGGCCAAAGCTTAACTCGGCAGCACCCTGGGGACGAATGTCAATGGTATTACCGCCGAAAATACGGTCGAACACTTCGCCTCCCACCTGAAGTTTGGGGATAAGCGAGCTGTAGGATTCCACTGATTCGCTGCGCGCACGCTGACGCCAATAATTTTGCATCGATTTGGCTGCATCATACTTCAGATAATCATCGAACGAAGATGAAAAGGGCGTTTCAATATCACGGCCACCAATACGCCGACGGAAAATATAATCACCCGTGGCAGGGTCGTATTCGATATCTTCCTGAATATTGGAAGGGTCGCTGCCATAAAGCGGCGAATTGTCGGAAGGGGTAAATGGAATTCCATCGTCAGCTGCAAACGGAAAAGGCAGTTCAACATCCTTTATGGTATCGTCAATTGGAGTAGAATTCTGCTCTAACAGGTAGCGCAACGAATTATCGCCCGACAAGGTGGCATTCGAAGGAAAGATAACCGCCAAAAGCGTTATCAGTGAAGCAACACCCAGTGAATATTTTACAATTTTCTCAATCAAACCCAAATCGTTTAAAGTTCCTTTAAAGCACGCTTAACCACTTGTTCCACCGATGCTGCGGCCCCATCTTTCAGGATATTCCTCAACACTTTATCGATGGCCGATTTATTAAAACCAAGCATCAATAATGCTTGTAACGCATCATCGTGTAAACTATTGCCCGAAGCGTTAAAATTTTGTGAAATATCCACAGAAATATTACCGATTTTATCTTTCAGTTCGATAACCATTCGTTCTGCTGATTTCTGCCCGATACCTTTGATGGTTTTCAAAACACCGATATTGTTGGTGGCAATGGCGGTTATCAACTCATCGGGACTGAGCGAAGAAAGAATCATACGGGCTGTGTTGGGGCCAATTCCATTCACCAGAATCAACTGCCTGAACACGGCACGCTCTTGTTTTTCGGCAAAGCCGTACAGGGTATGCGCATCCTCGCGCACAATCATGTGCAAATAGAGTTGAACCTCGAGCCCCTGCTTCAGCGCCGAGAAAGTGGTAAGCGAAATCTGCACACACCAGCCGGTTCCATGGTTATCAACTACGGCGTAGGTAGGGTTCAGCTCGGTTAGTAAGCCTCTTACATATTCATACATATTCAAAACAGCATCACAAAGAATGCAAAAATAAAAAATATTTCGTAAGCTATATGCCCAAAAGCGAATTAGAATGAATTAAATTCGATAAAACGGAAATCTCGTTTATTACTGTATTTCATTGGTTTTGCTCATCTGTCAGCTCCTAAAATCATAGGCAAAAACATTAAATCCGTCGGTAAAAAACAAGGCATCGTCCATAATATTTTCTTTTTAGCGGCAATAATATTAATTTTATTGCCCTAAACGCTTTGCATGAAACTCGATTCAAAATATACGGGAGTAATATTTCATATTCTGGGTTGGGCAATTTACTTCAGTTTCCAGATGGTTTTTTCGGGCTATTTCGATAAAAGTATTTCGATGACCGAAGATGTGGGTTGGTGGATTATTCAGGTTGGCATAATTGTGTTTTTTTATTTGAATTATTTGTTGCTGATTCCCCGGCTGCTATTCCGTAAAAGATACATTTTGTACGCATTGGCAGTAATTGCAATTGGAGCAGCCATTGTTATCGGTATTGAGTTTTTTATTGGAAGCACAAGACCTGGACCGGAACACGGGCTTCCTCCTCCCGAAATGATGAACCACGACATGCCACACCATGACGGACCACACGGGCGACCCGACGGTAAGGGTATTCTGAACGGAATAACTGTTTTCTTCATTGTTTTACTGGTGTCGTCGGCTATTCGTATTACCGGTGAATTACTGCGTGTTCAACGACAAAAACAACGACTCGAAAACGAAAAATTATCGGCTGAGTTAATAGCCCTGAAGGCTCAGATAAACCCGCATTTTGTGTTTAACGTACTAAACAATATATGTTCACTGGCACGCAAAAAATCGGAGGATACTGAAACTTTCATCATCAAGCTCTCTCAACTGATTCGCTACAACCTTTACGATGATAAGGGATGCAAAATGTCGCTCGACCGCGAAGTGTCGTTTCTAACCAATTACATCGACTTGCAAAAAATGAGGCTGGGCGATGCCGTATTTGTTGATTACCGTTTTACCGGCGATTTCGGTTTATACGAAATTGAACCGATGATGCTGTTCCCATTTATCGAAAATGCATTCAAACACGGCGTCAGCTATAGTATGCCATCGTTGATTTCTATCAGTATAAACCTCGAAAAAAGCTGCCTGCACATGCGGGTTACCAATTCAATTGTCGATAGCAAAACACCTCAATCCGAAGAAAATCCTTCGGGAATTGGGTTAACCAACGTAAAAAAACTGCTGGCCTTGCTTTATGCCCATAAGCATAGCCTAAGTATCAGTACAGATAATAATGTTTTTAGTGTTGACCTGAAAATTGAACTGGCATGATCCGATGTATTGTCGTTGACGATGAGCCCCTTGCCCTCGACCTGATTGAGGACAATATCAAAAAAGTATCGTTTTTAAGCCTTACCGCAAAATGTTTATCGGCTCAACAAGCCCTAGAGGTCATGCAGCAGCATGATATTGACCTGATGTTTCTAGATATCGAGATGCCCGACATAAGTGGAATTCAGTTACTCCGGAGCCTTAACCATCAACCCGCGGTAATACTGATTACCGCCTACGAAAAATATGCATTGAAAAGTTACGATTTCGATGTGGTGGACTATTTGCTTAAGCCGGTTGAATTTGAACGTTTTTTAAAAGCAGCCAACAAAGCATCGGAATACATTTCGTACAATAAAGCGAAACAACAACCTACATCAGGCGCACACGGTGTTGAACATATTTTCGTCAGGTCAGAGCATAAAATAATCAGAATCAGCGTATCGGATATTGCCTATATCGAAGGCCTGAAAGATTATGTAAAAATTTATACGACAGGCCCAAGGCCGATACTATCTCTCAATTCGCTGAAATACCTGGAAGAGCTGCTTCCGGCCAAAGACTTTGTCAGGGTGCACCGGTCATTCATTATTTCGCTGAAGCACATCGATTACATTTCGCGCAGCAGCGTGTTTGTATGCAAAAAAAACATTCCGGTGAGCACGCTTTACCGTGACAGTTTTTTTGATAGAATTAAATCCTGACAAGGACACAAGCACTAGGGTGCTACGATTATTCTTTCCACAGTCTGATGTTCACCGGTTTGTAATATCAGCAGATATAAACCCGGAGAAAGCCCGATCACATCGAAGGTTTGAAAGCCACTAACCGGTTGCCTGGTAAATATTGTTTTACCATCGGTGGTAACAAGCTGCACTGAGATGGGCTGCTCTTCCTCAGCAATCCACAACCCTATTTTGTCGGAAACAGGATTTGGATACACCCGAAACCATTCCGTACTGTTTGGGTCGTGGATGCTTTGCGGATTACAGGGCAGGTTGAATTTGGTATCAAGAACATCCAGTCGTTGCGAAATCCAACCATCCAAATAATCGTAGGCATCTTCATTGTAATTGTAATATTGACCAAGAGCAATTTCTTCGCGCATGTACACTCCGTTTTGATACAACAGATTGAAGTTTGAATAAAATAATCCGGATATATGGCTAGCCGTAAGCCATGAATTGCGCATAGAGTTCCACCGGTTTTTAAGGCGTTGGTTAAAGCCATCTTCGGAGCAGTCGCAAATCAGCCGGTCGTAGAACCCGTTGGTCAAAATACCGGAAGTCCAACCATGTGCTGTGCCGTCCCAAATTATTCCAAAGGTGCCATCTAAATCGTAGGGTACATAAAAGTATGGCTCATCGTTGTTATAACGGGCAATATAAATATTTTTGCCGGAATTATCAATGGCCATGCTCAAATTCAGCATGATATAATAATCTACCGCATTATCGAGATTAAATTTCTGTTGGTAATTCTCCCAAAACTCTGTATCGGTAGAATTAACAACAAAATCAACAAAATTATACAGGTTATTCCAATCGGTTACCTCTTCGGGATAAATAAACTCAAATCCGCTCCAGGTGAGGCTTTGGTTGTCGAAAGGTTCAAGCGAATTAAAAAGGTTCCCCTCACCCCAAACCGGTGCTTTATAAAGCTCGCCACGCATTCCCTGTTCCTCATCGTATTTCTTTATCTTCAGCTGCTTACGGTCGATTCGTTCTGTTATCGCATATATTCCTCGGTAGTTCCCATTCAGAAACAACTCGGTATATTCGGCGTGAATTCCACAAACCGCATCCGGTTCCAGTGCGCTGTAATACAAATCATACATTTCGAGCCATAACTGATTTGCTGTTTTCGATCGGATGCGCAGGGGTTCGATATACATAGCCTGCAAGTTCCAGTCATCCTCGCTATGCATGCCGAGCAGGCTTATTTCTTCGGTAGCAGTACCCGTTTCGTCGGTCCACAATTCTATCAGATAGTTCGATTTGGGATAATAAAGCGATGAACCGCCCCTGAGTTCAATGCCCATGCCATGACTGACTTCTCCGCCATCGGGTTCTGTGAGTATAAAACTGGCATATACCTTGGGTTCATCCACAATCCAGTTAGGTGCAGTAATTTTAATAACGGGCAGTTCGGTAAAATACAATTGGAATTCCTCGTTTTCGGGATTCTTTACAACATAAGGAAAACCTTTGTGCAATTCGTTAACAGGTTGTTCAAATTGATAAACCACATCGAGGCTGATGCTGGAATACGGTGCAGAAAACTGGGCATTTAACAAGGATACCGGTTGGTTAATCAGGATTAATTTCTTTGCACAATCAATCGTATAGTGTTTTTGAATTACAGTAACCTGTTGTGACTGAGCAAAAACTGATATTAAAAACAATCCGGCAAGTAAAGAAATCCGCTTTCTCATCATACAAAAAATAAGAACATAAAAATATTGAAGCAATTCGTACAACGAATATGGCAAAAATAGTTAATTACTAATATATCTTGAAAATATTTTTTTCGGGAAATAACCAATCTTCAGACTAATGCCGGCGATGAAATCAGAAACTGAAACTGTAACCAACTCCTGCAATATAATCAGTCTGTTTCAATGGGTTGCCTAATTCGAGATTATATGCGCCAAAAAATTCAATTGAATTCCGTCGATCGAAACTGTAATCAATTCCAACCGAGAACCTATGCCCGTCGGGTATGTCGGGTGTTACCGACCAGAGTGGGAAAAATGCTTCGTACGAAATAAAAGGCTCCAATTTATTAAATCCCAGATATTTCAGGCTCAGTTTCGGGCGAAAATAGAAATCCGGAACCAGGCCATCTTCGGAAACATACATGTCTTTGTATTGCTGTTGAAATCTGAGCCGCACAATACACTCAACAGGGCTGAATTTCTTCTTTGCGGTAAGGTCAGCATAAAAACGATGGCGCTGAGAATATGAGTCATCGAGCAGGCGCTTGTTCACAAAGCGGTAGTTGACCGAAAGCCTGAGGTTTTTATTGAACCGGTAACCGACACCCAAATCATTATATAAAGTTCCTAATTCCGAAATGTTTTCGTTGAATCGGAATTCATTCGACAAGCCAATGGAAATCCGCTGATTGATTTTTTTCTCAATATTAACCGAAGTCCATAATGCGGCATCGCTCACCTGCGAAAGCAAGGGCTGACCTGCTGTAAGCAACACTATTGCGCCAAGCAGGAAAGCTTTCGGGATTGTATTAATTCTCGGGGGCTTCAATTTTCTTCTTTTTATGGTAATAAAAAACTTTGATATTGGCACTGTCGCGCAGGTAATTAATGCGCCCGATACTAATCCTGTGAATATCGAGACCGGTGCGGGCTATCAGATCGGCCATCAGTTCCTCATATTTATCTTCGCGGATGTTTTCAATTTTCTCGTAAATAATATTCTTCATGTATTCGCGGCGGAACAACACGCCTCCATCGAGGATAAAGACCATAATCAGCACGATACCACAAATAATGGCCAGCTCATAATATTCCAAACTAATAGCACTCACGAGTCCCAATGCGATAAAAACAAACAGGTAAGTCATATCTTTCATCGAAATACCGGCAGTACGGTAACGCAACATCGAGAACACGGCAAACAAACCAAAGGCAGCTCCCATCGAAATTTTCACATCGTTGAGTACAAAGGTGAGCAGGTAAATCACAATGTTGAACATCATCAGCGAAAACACATTTTCTTTTTTGCGCGACACCGGGTAATAGATAAACAATATGATGATGAGCATAGTGAGCATATCGATACCCAGATTAATAAAAAAGTGCTCTCCCAGTTTAATTACGTCTTTATCTTTTTTCTTCTTTTTATCGTCTTTCTGAGTGTCGCTGTTATTAAGAACATCCATTTCGATTGACGAAGTCTGGTCGGATGTTGACTCATACGAATCATCAGCACCGGTAGTAACTTCCTCCGAACTGTTTTCGGTATTCTGCGCCGCAAGTTGAACCGGCAGCGACATTATCGTCAGCACGAATGCGAGCAGAATGAGTTTAGCAATTTTCATAACAAATTTTATTAATATCGTGAAATTTAGATTTGAAATTATTGGTTCTCACATCGGAACCATAGAGTGAAGCAATTCCCAGGCAGTATTTACTTACCGAGCGGGCATGCACATGGTGGTTTAAAAGTGAATTGACCGCTACAGACCTGACTCCCCCACCCTGCTTGGTTTCCATGATGGCAAGGTTCAGGTATTCGGATTTCGATTGCTTGTTTTCGAACCAGAGGCCGGTATCAAGTGTCAGGCGTTCGTTCATTTGCTTGCTTACCAGAGTCACCCTGTGATAGTGAACAATCAGTTTTGGAATCAGCGATTCCGGATCGAAAGGGACATGTTCCTGCAGAAACTTCATTTTTTTGCCCTGCAAATCATCTTTAAAGCTTTTCAGTTTAATGCGTTCCTTAATGGTACGTCCTTTATTACTCTTGAACTTTATTTCAAAAAAATTGGTATCACTGTCTTCGTACCGCCGCATTCTCACCTTGTAGCGATTCAGTTTGCCATTGTGGTGCTGGGTGTAAAGCTGAAATTTATTTGAATCGTAATACACTGTGGTGTAATTGCAATTCCGAACTTTGTCGATTTCGAGGATAAAATAATTCTGTGTTAGTTCGGGCAAAATTTGTTTCAGGGTTTCGGCCGACATAATATATTTGTTATCGACCCGGTTCAGGAGTTGAACCGAATCCATTTCCGTAAGGCTGATCGGATCAAATTGCTGTAACAAATCAAGATACCCGGTCATACTGCTATTTATAGTATTCGTAGGTGGTTTTTCGTACCGATTTTACTACACCTGAGCTGTCATACACCTTTTTCTCTGTCCGTAAACCCTTGTTATTGTAGCTATAAGTTATTTTTTCGATTACGTTCCCGCTCCCATCGGTTTTAGTTTCCGAGACCTTATCACCATCGGCATTATACGTGTATTTTATTACAAAATAGGTATTGTCCTTGGTATCTTTTTCGGTTTCTTCGGTCACATTGCCAAAACTATCGTATTTAAAGGTTTGCTCACTTTTTACCTTGCCACTTTTTGAATACTCGGTTTTTGAAATGGTTTTTCCATTCTTGTTGAATTGTTCGACCGTTTCGGTAAAGGTAAATGGAACCCCGTTCTGTTCGATGGTTTTAACCACGGTGCGGGTTTTGATATTGTTCTCGCGTGCTTCTTTGGCACTTTGACCTGAAACCATTACTGATGCAATCATCAGTAATGAAAAAAATAATGACTTCATACTTAAAACAATTAATTAAAAATTAAAAACTGGGGTAATTCAACCAATTCATCACCTTTTTCGATGGTAAACTGCTGAACTACTGCCACTTCGCCCGAAATACTGCTAAGTGTAGAGTCCTTTGAATAAACATACACCGTATAATTCCCAGGACGCAGGTATCTGAAACTGAAGCGACCCAGATAATCCGTACTGGTCTTATCGCTATAACCGGATTCGTCACCATAAATGATATACACATCCTCATCCGCGCCGGCATATTCACCTGCCAACACGGTAAAAGTGCTGTTATAATCGCGTACCCAAACATTCCCTTTAACGGTGGTATAACCCCCTTCGCCTTCGGGTTTTTCGCAGGATAGCACCATAAACATCAGCAGTAAAATGCACGAAAGCGGCGTAAACAATTTGAATCTCTTGGTCATATTAATTTGAATTTAACATTTACAGCAAAATTAATTTTTTAAATAATCTTTCCTCATCATTATGTAAGAAAACAAAATATATTCCCTTTTTCCAGCAACTCACATCAATTCTCAGGCTTGTAAGCCCGCCTGCTGCTGATGCTGTTGAAAACACTGTCTTGCCTGAGGCATCGGTAATCAGCAATTGCTGCGTGCTCACAGATGCTTCTATTTCGACAACAGTAAAATCACCTGCCGGATTCGGGAATATACTCAATGTGCCTTGATTATTCTCAATCAAACGGTTGGTAACCCCCACCGTAGGCTGTGTTAAACAAAAAGAACCACTGCCGTTGGGATAACGCCCTTGTGATTTAATCGAGTGGGGACATACCACCATTAATGAATCAATTACTAATCCTGATGCATTGCAAAACAAAAGGGGGCTTTCGTTAATATAGAAACCCGTGTTTGTGTCTGAGACAGTGCTTAGCGCATCAGCTTCCACCACAAGAAAAGATGCCGGTTGAAGCACGGTATCACCAAAAAAGCAGCTGTTGTTGTTTTGCCGGAGACTCATTCCGGTAAGTTTGAATGCGTGTGCCGTATTGTTGTATATTTCGATGAATGAGGTACTGTCGCTTAAAATTTCGTTCTCCGTTTCGATTGCGGGATAAGATATTTCGTTTAACACAATGTCTCCCGCACCGGGCTGTATAAACACATCAAAATATTTATAGGCAGCTTCTTCGGGTAGAAAAGCCCCGGCAATATTGTTTTCGGCCCAGAAATAGTATTGGTAGTTTTTTTCGACCGCTACAAGCTGAAAACCAAACTGAGCATCACCGGATTCACCGTCGTTATGCAGGCCATCGTCGCTCATTTCGGCAGCTACAAACGGAGCCCCGGGTCGGGAACGATAATACAAAAACACATGGTTTGCCCCCGTTACTGATATCCGGAAGTTGAGTGTATCTCCGATAACCGGATAGACGGGAAGACATTGCGAAGTAATCACTTCAGGGGCACCCGAAACACCGGTGTATGTACTCAGGTAATTTGCCCTGGCCTGCATCAGGTCCTGCAATCCGGGAAACTGCCCCGATCCACTGCCGGTAGAAATGTACAGATTATCGCGGAATGCGGTATCGGGATAAAACTTATTGGTATCGCGCAGCACATAGGGTTCAATAATTTCGTGAAGGGCTTCCGCCTGCTCGAGGTACCGGTTGTTGGCGATATTCTGGTTTACGATTGTACGGATGTGTGCCAGGTACATTTTTTTGTAGCGGCTGTTCGAAAAAAGCATCTTCATCAGGGGTCGTGGTGATATCGAAAAGCTTACATGTTGCAGTGGATTGAGTATTTTCAGCTTGGGGATAGTCACTCCCTGATAATTGACTGAGCCATCGGATAACCTGAAACTACCGAACGACATGTTTAAATCCCAGACAATCGGGTTAAACCTGCCGTAGTCATCCTCATACATATAATAGTTTTGAGCATAGGCTATGTAACTATCAAGGTTTAGCACGGTATAGTTAAACGCGTGCATCCATAAGGCCTGGTCGATATTGAGAATTTCACTGAGATTGGCGGTGTCGTTACAAAGCGTGTAAATAAGGTCGTAAAGCCTGCTCCATCCGTATTCCGATTCCATTTTATAGAAAGAGGTGTAACCCGAAGAATCACTGTCGGTATAATAATTCAGGTTGGCATTCTGACCAAAGGGAAAGCTTAACTGAAACGGGCTCCCTTTGAAAAAAGTATTATTATCGTTACCGTAAAATTTTGAGATAAACTCATCGTTAACGGCTTCAACACTGGTGTATAAACCAATCAGGGTATCATTAACATATAATTCTGCGAAATTGGCCTTAGATGCGGGCATATATTGCCGTGCAATATCGTATGCCAGTACCTCGCGCAGAAACGAAGGATCGTAGATTACGTTACTGAGTTTCAGGCTGGTATAACCCTGATGATTTTGGTTCTTATACACAAAGTCCAAGTCAATATTAAAAGGGTTTTTCGTTTCGTTGGCGTTCCAGGAACTGAAGCCCTTATACCGTATGCCGCATTGATGATATACCTTCCCGTTGATAGACACATCGGCGGGCAGACGGATTTCGGTATTGGCTGCTGTAAAAAGACTGTCGAGAACTGCTTTCCAGCGGGGCTCATAAAAATTAATCCTGATTTGTTGCACTTCGGTAAGGCAATAAAAGTCGGTTTGAGCATAAAGGTTTACATGGCAGAAAAGCATCATACCCATTATCAACACCGTTATTGATTTCTGTATGGCTGATTTCCCAGCTTTACCCTCCATCCTGCAACCGATATTCACCTTAAAACAATGATTATTATTCTTTTACGAAGCGAAGTGTTTTTAACGAATCCCCCGAAATTATTGCAATCAGGTACATGCCATCATTAAGAGAAGAAATATCGAGCCGGCCATTATTGAGGCTTAATCCTGTAATGACTTTACCGCACATATCGGTAATGGTAAATCCGGTATTTTCGTTAACTCCCGAAACTTCGATATAATCTGAAGCGGGATTTGGGGAGATGTTGATTTCGGCAGTATTCAGTACCTGATTGCCAACGTATATATCGATTTTAGAAATCCCCAATCCTGTAGCCACCCAGGCTACCCCATCTGACTGGGTAGCCAATTTAATAACCAGCGCATCGGCCAGGCCATCAGCTTCGGTTATGCTGTGCCATGTTCCATCGCGCAGGTAACATACGGCTCCATCGTCAAGGTAATCGACAAAAACCAGTGCCCACAGATTGCTATATACATCGACATGCACAAATTGAACATAATTGTGGTAAATGCCATCAGCATAGGGCGCAAATACACCGTCTTCGTTGTTGTAGGTGGTAGTATAGGCATTGTCGGCATTCAATACATCGATACCCTGAAACGAACTCAGGAATTTATTACCGGCTGCATCGACGGCAATTGACGAAATATTATCGTCAGTAAGACCCTCTGCTGTGGTGTAGGCTGTAAAACTGGTTCCATCGAAATGTATAGCTCCGTTGGCCAGACTACCCAACCAGATATCGGTGCTGTTTACAACACAAACAAAAGTCAGTAAATCGGTAGGCAAACCATTACCCGAATTATAATTCTGGAAGCTACTACCGTTATACACCGACAAACCGCTGAATGTTGCAAAATACACATTGCCTGCCTCATCGCAGGCTATGTGCCGTATACCGTTGTCAATCAAGCCTTCGTTAGTAGTAAAGTTTGAAAAACCGGTGCCGTTCCACATACTGGCTCCCATTTCGGTTCCTACCCAGACATGATTCGAAGCATCAACAGCAATAGCAGTGGTATAATTGTCAATCAGTCCGTCTCCGGTGTCGAAGGAGGTCCAGGAATTACCATCGAATCGGGCAATTCCAATATTGGTGGCTGCCCAGACAATATTTCCATCAGCAATGGCAATTCCGCCGCAGATAAAGTCTTCGGGCAATCCGTCGGCAGTGGTATAATTGGTTATCTGCACCTGAGCAAAAGCCGGGCTGAGACAAAGTCCGGCAAATGCTGCGAAAATTAAAATCCTATGTATTTTCATATTTATTTGTTTAGCGAAATTCGATTCATTTGTGATGGCCCGTTTTCAGGGTAAATGTACATAAAATATAATCCACTGCTCAATGATTCAAGGTTTATTTGATCAACATTGGTACCGGAATATACTTCAGTACCTGTTACTGTTAAAAGTCGGATCGAATAGTTGAGAAATTCTCCTGTGTTTTGAACATAAACCACCGAGTTTGCCGGATTTGGATAAACCATGAATACGGTTCCCTTTTCGTCTGAAGCAATACTTGTCCCTGTAAACGGGAAAGGTTCAGATGTATTAGAACATCCATTCTCATCGGTGATTTCGACCACATAATTACCATTTTGCTGAGGTGAATAGCTTTGGCCTGTAGCACCCGCAATTTCGTTTGCACCAAGATACCACTGATACGAATCAGCCGCTGAAGAAACAAGGGTTTGGTCGTCTTGTGTTATCACAGGTTGCAGAGGCAATGGGTTCACCACAACGCTAACCGAATTGGTTGCGTTATTTCCACCACTGGTAACTGTTACTGAGTAAGTTACCGAAGATTGAGGATACACTATTGGATTCTGCTCTGCCGAGGTAAATCCCGAAGGGTTCGATTCCCATGAGAATGAATATCCTGAACCGCCCGATGGGTTCGCATTAAGCTGAACTGCATCGCCGGCACAAATGGTTTGCGGGTCTGCAGTTGCTGTTACCGAAAGAACACTGCCTGTAACGTTTACAATTACCTCATCGGAGGCAGTACAACCGTGAGAATCGCTGACTGTAACAGTATAGGTTGTTGTTTCGGAAGGCTGAACCACTATACTTTGGGTGTTTTGTCCTGTATTCCACTGAAAGCCTGTACCTCCGGTAGCCGACAATGTTGCCTGTTGCCCTGCACTAATGCTGACATCGTTACCGGCAAAGGCTGTGGGGGCAGTATACACATTAACCGTAACAGTTGCCGTTGCCGAGCAACTTATCGAGGTGTTGGTAATGGTCACGGTATAGGTTCCCGAAGCCGTTGGGTTCAAAACAGGATTCTGCACTGATGCCGTAAACCCGTTGGTGGATGACCATGCATAAGAATACACCGGGCTGGTTTCGGTAACCGAGGTAGCTGAGGAGTTGAGGGTAACCGCAGAACCCGGACATACCTGAGTTGCGGAAGCACCGGCGCTCACTATGGGTCCCCGCACATAACATTTATCATACCGTATGGCCTGAGCGACAGTTCCCGAAACGGTTTTACTCCACAATGCCGTGCCCGAAGAACTTACTTCGGTTAAATAGCTTGCCGATGCCGGCACACACATAAAAACATTTCCGTTGGGGAGGCGTTGTTGCCCTCCCATATTGTTCGATGAATTACTGGCTGTGTAACGATGTGTATAGGTGGTCGGGCCAAAAGGCTCCCCGTTGGTGCGGTCATAATTGTACCCATTATCGGGCGGGTCAATCATGTCGGATGCTGACTTGCTACCGGTCCCTCCCATGTTGTTATACGCTGATATGCAACCCGGGCAAGTAACATGATCGTTCGGAACCCAGCGGGCATCGTGCACCACATTGAAGTTGGTAGTGCCGGTTTCATCATAGTTCGCAGGGCTGCCCCAACGGTAGAGGAAATCCCCTCCTTTACCCGAATTACCTCCCGTATGCGTCGCTGCCTGGGCGGTGGTTGTACTGTGGTCTATTACGAAAATTTCATTCAGGTTATGGCAGCTGAATACAATCTGGTCGAGCTCTTCATTGTAGTCAATACCATTCATGTGCATAATCTCCGATTGGGTATTCACATTTATATCGAGTAGTTCAGGGTGCAATGCCACATCGGAGTAATAGTTAGGTTTCGACGAACTATATTCCTGACACAGATGATCCCAGAGGTACCAAACCCAAACTTCCTGATAAGTGTTGGTACCCGTGCGTTTTAATTCAACAATTTTTTCAGATTTTATAGTACGACTCGAATTGGCTCCCATTGCCAATGCCTGAGTAGAGGTTTTAGAATCGTAAACAATTATCAGTACATTTCCGTTCGGCATCGGGCAAATATCATGATGCATATTGGTGTAAGTAATATCCCAATACACGGTACCATTCCACAGCACTTTCTGTAATCCTCCGGTCATTCCACCACCACCACCGCTGCCAGATGCATAGGAACGTACCAGAGTGTCACCCTTGGTCAAATACGTTGAATATCCTGTTTTGGCTGATGACGTAAATGTCCATGTCTTAAAATTATTGTTGCTCATATCAATCAGATAAGCAGCAGTGCTGTTCTGGACACTGTAGAGGGTATAATCGCCCCAGGTCTGGGCATTCAGCAGTCCTGCCACCGAAATCGAAATAAGCAGAATAAGGATTTTTTTCATATTGATTCAAGATTTAACATTAACTTAACAAATGTAAGCCAGCCTTTCGTAATGAAAAAAAAGAATAGATGGATTGAATATTTTTACCGATAGAATTGTGATTAATATCGCTGGAACAAACTACCGGAAAACACGTGTTAATACTGATGAGAAACAATAATTTTCGAAGTATGCACAGGTTGCGATTCCAGGTAAAACATAAAAAAATAAGCCCCATCAGGCCAATCTAAAACATTGGATTACTTAGAATCAAGGAGCCTCATAAAATTTATGCCCTGAGATATCGCTTACAACGATTTATCGAAATTATGGCAAAATATCCAATAGATAGAAAACCGATGAATTTCAATTCTGATATTAAACCGAACGCCTTAATTTTTCGAAACGCGCACCGTGATTCGTTCAAAAATCTGTAGTGCTGTGGTCATCGTCGAAAGGTCGGTGTACAACTTTCCATCCAATCCGGAATAGTGCCCGTGCCCGATGGGATTAAACACATAGGACTCCATAATTTCATCGGAATCGATAGTCACAGCATAAATCAACGATGGCTGACAAGATGCCTTGTAATCGCGGTCGTCGGGATATTTGCCCGAATACCAGTAGTCGTTCACATCCCAGGGCTGGTTTACTTCAATCAGAATCCTGAATTTCTTCAGCGATGTATTGTCGGAACGCGCATTCAGACTGAACGAAGCATCAGGAGTAGCACCTGTATAGGCATCAGCAACCGGTGATTTTTGCGACGGAACCATATCAGCAAGTTTCAATGCGCTGGCGCGACGGTAGAGGTAATAGGGCAATGAGGCCTGATAGCGCCGTTCCCCGGCGACCCATTTACCATCGCTCTGGGCACCAAAACGGAATGTACCTGTGGCAAACGATCGGGTAACAAAGATATCCTGAATGTAGTTACCCTCCATATCTTCGATCCAGATTGCAAACGTCGGGTGATTGTGTTTCCTGCCTTTTTCGAAATCGAACATCAATTGGTAACCCGTTGCATTGGCATTTATTTCGATGCTGGTTCTTTGGGCATTGCGCTTCGACGATTTACAGCACTGCTGCGAATATGCAGATGACAGCCCGGCAAGGCTTATTAACAGAATGATAATTATTTGTTTCATAGGGCAAATTTCTTAAAAGTCAATAATAATTCCAATGGTGGGCACAATGGTACCACTACCTTCTTTATCGAGTGCACGCAGCACATAATTCCCGGGGTTCAGCGGGTCAATAGCCGGGGTACCGTCAGGAAGGGTGTTCACCAGAATATCCTGGGTTTCCGACTTAAAGTTATAGGCATTCTGCACGTCGATGTACAGTTTGAGCGCACTCTTTTTAAAGTTCCATGCTTTATCTATTCTAATATCGAGCTGGTGAAATGCAGCAAAGCGGTTCCCATTCAACTGCGAGTAATCGAAATAGGGTCTTCCGGTGATATCCCATGCACTGCGAACCGAAGAAAGGGCAATGTCGTAGGGCGTATAAGGCAACCCTCCTGCGTAGCGCCATTTAATACCTACGCGCCAGTTTCGTTTGAATTGTTTGGCTGCAATAATACTGAATACATGGCGGTTATCCCACGATGAGGGAATATAGCTTCCGTTTCGGTCTTTAAACTCACTGATTGAGAAGGTATAGGATGCCACCAGGGTAATATCGCCTTTAAAGCGGTTTTGCGAGAGCACTTCGAACCCAAAGGCACGACCATCGGCTTCGGAACTGATGGGGCCATCACCGACAATACCAAAATCAACCGGCATAAAGGCCAGGGCAAGCGAATCGTTGAGGTCGATCGGGTAATTGGCATAATCTTTATAAAACCCTTCCACTGTAATCAGGCTCGTGGGAGAAGGACGAAATTCGAGACCGGCAATGAGGTGGTCGGCACGCAGATAACGTATGTTATTATCTTTATTTACCAGCACGCCATTTTGGTCGCGATAACCTAAACTGGTATAGGGCGGCAACTGAAAATAGCGGCCAATATTCGCATTGATGCGCCATTTTTCGCTCAGCATATAGGTTGCCGAAAACCGTGGAGAGAGTTGCGGCAACGGATTACTCATGGCCGCTGAATAGGTATTGGCATCGGCACGCACACCCAATGTCAGGGTCATACGGTTCGAAAACAGCGACTTGCTGACCTGGCCCGAAGCTCCATATTTGAAAAAGCTAAGGGTACTTTCGTAGGCGAGTGTGTCGGTCATATCTTGCCTGAATACCTTGCGGAAGGTATTGTTGTTGTATTTTACATACTCGGCATTTACACCATAAGTGATGCGGAAGCCGTTGCCGGTTTGAGTAAAGTTCTCGAGACGCAGCTTATTCTCGGCTTCGAATGAATTGAAATCACTGATAAGCCCTGCATCGTCAACCACATTATTGAAATACTTATATGATCGGTTAAAAAGCATATTTCGGCTCAACACCAGGGTTTGAAACCCATTTTCGCGATAATGCTTGTACACCGCCCCCAGGGCATACGTCCACTGATTGCTTTCGGGAAGATTGCCGAGAAGATAACGCTGAAATTCGTCAGGGTTTGCAATATCGGTATCAAGCACATTCACATCGTAGGAACCCAAACCGATGAAGCTGATTTCGTTTTTATCATCGATGCGGGTTTTCACTTTAAACTGCATGTCGTTGAATGTCGGCAAAAAGGGCAGACCGATAAATTTAAAAAGAAACTGCAGATACGACCTTCGTACCGATACAAGGTAGGTTGTTTTTTCGCCGAGTGGTCCGTCGAGACTCAGGGCAAGTTCCGAAGCGCCCAGGCTGCCCCTGAAGCGCAGGGCATCTTTGTTACCATCGATTTGTCTGAAATTGAATACACCACTGAGTGCATTGCCTTTGTTGGCAGGAAAGGCTCCGGAGTAAAAATCGACCTCACGGATAAAATCAGCGTTTATAATTCCATTGGTACCTCCTGAAGCGCCTTGTGTGGCAAAGTGGTTGATATTGGGAATTTCGACGTCATCCAGAAAAAA
>JAKQPY010000227.1:0-1108 GCA_029564465.1 Bacteroidota bacterium
CCATGGTTACATTGCCAACCGTAAAGGTACCGGTGCCCAGCTGCAGGTAGCAATCACTATTGTCTCTATCGGTATTGGGCATTGTAACGGAGCCGGCAGTTAGCGAGCCATTCGCAACATTCACGTAGCATGATCTATTGAAAAAATAAAAAATAGATGCGCTCAAGGCCACCGTTCCGTTAACAGTAAGGCTGTTTGTGCCGCTAAAAGTTAAATATGTATTAGCATTTGTACTGGCAAAGGTTAGGTTACCTATAGGGTTGGCAGGCGAAACATTCAGGGCTACCTGCCGGTTATTGTTTATAGTTACGTTTGAGGGTGTGGCATTTTCTCCGGGGTAACCTTCAGCCCCAGTAGGCGTTTGCCAGCTAGAGCCATTCCAGCGTTGCCAGATTGAAAGATTATCCCAATTTCCCGCCCCAGTACCGGTTGTTTGGTAGTCGCCCACCGCCTGGCTAAAAGCGGTAGAGGCGGAAAGAACCAGGGAAAAAGCCAGAAAACCCGCCCGCAGGGCTTTTCGAAATGTTGTGCCCCTTAGGGCAGCTGTGGTGGTGTGTGTACGCATATCTGATTTTTCAAAATTCAATATTTTATTTGGCTTTTACGGTTTCGAAGCCAATATCTTCAAAAGAATATAGTGTTCTCTACACGTTAACATGTTTCGCCCCGCAGGGTGTGTAGCCCCCTGCGAGTAAATTTACCCCTGCGGGCTCAAAAAGGTTACATCTCCTCATCAAGGTATATTGGACTTTCATCAAAAACACCTTACGCTTGGCTTCCAAAAGTGCAAAAATATCCTTCTTTTTACTTACAAATATCAAACCTTTTGCCTTATCTATTTGAGTAGCTGAATAGTACATAATTTTCGGGTAATTTCTACCGTACGATAATGGACACTTACGCTAGCGCTTAGCATAGCTTAAATAGCCCACTACCATCATATCGAAACAGTTCAGAACAAAAATTGGGTTTAAAGTAAATTTATTTTTGTCTAGCTATCCAAATGTAAAATGCCCGGGCTGATTTTTCCCATAGTGAAACTACGTAATTAGCACTTTTGTTCCGGGTGTAATTCTGGTAAGCTCGGTTCTTGCCGTTTCCCAAAATT
>JAKQPY010000228.1:0-3496 GCA_029564465.1 Bacteroidota bacterium
GTTTTTTGTATTCTTCGGTAAACTCGTTTCGCTGATGGGTTTCAATAACCAGTTCCGTTTTAATAACTGAAACCTGATGCCGGCTGAAACAGAATATTAATCTTACCGGAGCCAGGTTTTCGCGGGGTTTTACCGACAGGAGTGCATTGCAAAACAAATTGTTTTTCGAGGCTTCTTCCCAGATTTCAAATTGGCGGTTCCCGGGGTAAATCATGTAAAATAAGCCTTCGCAATCGAGAAGTGAATCAAGCACTGCAAACAGGCCGGCAGGACTCAGGCTACTGTCGTGACGGGCAATATTCCGTTTGTCATCGGGTGAATTACTGCCTGTGTAAAACGGAGGATTGCATACTATTAAAGAAAAACGCTTTGACAATGAGAGTTTTCCGATATCACCAAGCACTACATTAATCCTGTTTTTCCAGGGGCTTTCGCAAACATTTTCCACTGCTTCAAGATAAGCATCTGCATCAATTTCGACGGCTGTAACCGGCTGCTTACCGCGCTGAGCCAGCATCAGGCTGATAATGCCACTTCCGCAACCGATATCGAGGAAATACCCGCTTGCAGGAACCTTACACCAAGCCCCCAGCAACACCGCATCGGTGCCAATTTTCATGGCCGACCTGCTGTGCCTGACTTTGAACTGTTTGAAGCTAAAAACGCGTTCCGGCATAAAAGGCTAAAACTCCCGCAATGACTGGTGAACACCTTTGTGAATTTCGTACCAGAATTCGAGGGCTGCAGCGTTTTTATCCTCGTTAAAGGCATTATACCATTTCGAAAAAACAGCCCCATCGTTTTTGTCAATTTCCTTTTTACGTTTCAGGAAGGTATGCACAATATCAACATTGCGCTCCGACTCCCAGTACACCGAAGAGTTACGGCTGTTGATGCGGGTGGCCAGTGTTGCTGCATTATGCACGTATTCTTTTTGCAATCCAAACAGAGATCCGAAAATCTCAGGAGCCATTTCTTCTGCCCAATTGCGGTGAAAACGGCAAAATCCCATGTTGTCGAGAATAAGTTCTTTCTTCATGCGGTCGGCATTCAGGTGCCCCAGCTCTCTGGGTTCAACAAACTCGTTACCGTAGTACATGTAATATTTCCCCATAATGGGCATGGGCGAAAATGCTCCGGGTGTCCAGTACTGATTGGGTACCATCCAGCCTTTACGTGCAAAAGCGGTGTACACAAAACTGTTTTGCAGGTTAATGCCTTTCAGCCGCGATATTTTGCGGGCAAACTCACGGGCACCATCATGCATATCGACAATACCCTTACGTTCGATAATGGCATCGAGCAGGGCAATGGCAATGTCGGCATTCTGGCGTGAGCTTTCCACTACATCGAAATGTTTGTGGTGAAACACCGGTTTACCCGGCACACAAAGCTCGTCGGGAGTCAGTGCACCCGAATTGAGACATTCCATCAGCCACGACAACACACCACCCACCGAAATGGCATCGAATCCATAGGCATCCGCATGGTGATTTACCCGTTCGGCAGCCCGCTGATCGAAAATACCGCAGAGCGGACCCATGGTCTGATAGGGTTCGTAGTCTTTCTTGTATTGCTCGTTCATCTTTTTACATACCGCAACACAGGGTTCTCCGCAGTTATGCTGCTGTTTTTTCTCGATTGTCTCTTCGTTAAATTGTTTCAGGTAGTGGTTTACAATGAATTTATTACTGATTTCGACCCTTTCGGCCTCATCCCAGAATATGCTGTTATAATTAAACGAAAACAACTTACCACCCAGCGTGGCATAGTTCACCCCAAAAGTCCCTCCGGTGTTAAAACTCGGGTCGAAACGGTATTTGGTGGTTGCCTCCATATCTTTGGCGGCCAGTTTTTTCTGATATTTTTCTTCGAACCATTGATTGGCAACATTGCGGTCGCGGAAGTCCTCATCGAGATAGGTACCGCCGTAAATGATTCCCACAATGCCATGTTCCTGAAACATTTTTGAACCAAACCCACCACGACCTGCCCAGGTATCGACGAAGGTATTTTTGCCCTGTTTCACCGGAGCTGAAGCTATGGCGCCAAAATCGGTACTGGCTGCAGCAGGCCCGACGGCCAGAACCCGGGGTTCGGTGAGATAGCGGTCCTGAAAATGCTCCAGGCTATAATCCATAATCGAATACACACCGGTGCGGCCTTCCTTCCACAGCTTCGGTGCATCAACCGGCAGAAACTCCACTTCGATTTCTTCACCATGCACACGGTTGAGATACAGCACCGAAGGCGTTGAAGCCTTGCCAATAATAGAAACCATATTAACACCCAGGTTATCGAACACCAGTGCGGCACCACCCATCGACGACACATAGAAACCTCCCCAATTGTTCGAAAATCCGTTAATAATCAATCGGTTGGAACCCGGAAAAATTGAACCGGCAAGCAAACCGGCACCAATGTTAAGACTATTGTACTTCCCGGCAAGGTGCAGACCCAGATCTACCGGCCCGAAGTACTCGCCTATCTTAAACTTTTCGGTACGGTAAAAACTGGTCTTTGCGTCTATCATGAGAACACGCAAAAAGGAGGTCATTAAATTTTCCATGGTGATTAGTTTTTTAGTTCGTTAGTCCATTGTTTATATATCTTCTGCGTATCGGGGATCATCGCTTCGCATTCGTTTTCGAGGTAGGCCAGCATGGTTTCGATGGTTTGTTCCGAAGCACTGCCCATGTTTTGCTCAATTACCGTAATGGCTTCGATGGCGGTCATCAGATTTCCTTTAACAAACATCCGTGCAAAACGCATCAACTCATTACCGAAATCAACCCTGGCCATCCAGCAGCACGACAACAAATCGCTGAAACCCGGGCGGTCGATGTATTTCTCGAGCCCCATTGCCCATACACCAGCTACCCTATTGTCTTTTACATCGTTGAACAGCATGATGATTTCGTTTTTAATAGCCATCGAGTCGCTCACAAAATAGCACTCCAGCAAGGCTTCGACCGATTCGGAATTTCCTTTTTTACGCAAGGCAGCAATCGACTCAAGCACCAACGATTCTTCGCGTGCTGCCAGGTTACTTATTAATTGTTTTAATGATATTTCCATCGTTTCTATGATAAACCTGAATTACAAATTTACTGTAATATTTGTTTAGTTTTTGATTATTTTTGAAAATCGTTTTTTACTGTAAACGATGGCTCATTTGAAATAATAATACATGCGTAAAACCAATACCGAACCGGTATCCGACATATTAAAACGTTTTGTGACCGCCTACCGGCTTGAGCATCCGTTGGGTTGTGCACGAATAATGAATCACTGGGACGAGGTGGTGGGGTCGATGATTGCATCGCAAACGGCTGAACTGAATATTCATCAGCGTAAACTGTATGTAAAGCTCAAATCGTCGGTAGTACGGCACGAACTGATGATGGTGAAATCGAGGCTTCTGGTGCAGCTGAACGATCTTGCCGGAATAAAGGCCATCGATGATATTATTTTAATGTAAACGCATGCGAATACT
>JAKQPY010000239.1:0-1943 GCA_029564465.1 Bacteroidota bacterium
ACCCAAGAGGCATTAGATAATAGTTCTGCAAAATTATTTCCAATTGGCACAGTAGTTATCGCATTAACAGGTGCTACCACTGGAATGTCAGCAATTCTTGAAATTGAGACCAGCACAAATCAATCAATAACTGGTATTTTCGAGACTGTAAACTAAACTGTGTCAAATGAAGTAAACAAAAAACTATTACATTTACACAGAAATTAGAATTATGGAAGACTTTGATTACAAGGCAATGGAAGCCTTAGCGCTGGAACAGTTAAAATCCGGCAAACCATTATTAGGGAAAGGGGGCGCATTTGCTCCGCTTTTGGAGAAAATCATCAATGCGGCACTTGAAGGCGAGATGGATGCCCACATGGATAGCGAAGAGCGATCTTTGGGAAATCGCCGTAACGGCTATATGAGCAAACAGGTTCAAACGGGTATGGGCGAAGTAACGGTACACACACCCCGCGACAGAGATTCGCGATTCGAACCGGAGTTTATCAAAAAGCGTGAGCGTATTTTGGCTGACGGCGTTTCCGACCGCATCATCAGCTTATATGCTTTAGGCAATAGTACTCGCGAGATAAGCGATTGGATGGAAGAAAACTTGGGTAATCGGGTATCGGCCGATACCATCAGTTCCATTACCGACCGGATACTTCCGGAGCTTCAATCCTGGCGGAGTCGCCCTTTAGATTCGGTTTATCCCATTGTTTGGATGGATGCCGTTCATTACAAGGTAATGGATGAAAGGAACCGCCCTGTAACACGAGCCATTTACAATGTGTTGGGTGTTGATCGCAACGGGTATAAAGACTTGCTTGGGATGTATATATCTAAAAGTGAAGGGGCGAACTTTTGGCTTTCGGTACTTACCGATTTACAATCTCGGGGAGTAAAAGACATTCTGATAGCCTGTACGGACAATCTTTCGGGTTTTTCGGATGCCATCCTGAGCGTTTTCCCCGAAACCACAGTACAAAGCTGTATCGTGCACCAGATACGTAATTCGGTAAAATACGTGGCAAGCAAAAATCAGAAAGAATTTGTCAAAGATCTCAAGCAGGTTTATCAAGCCGTCAGTCTGGAAAAAGCCGAGGATGAGTTGGATAACCTTGAACTTAAATGGGGTAATGATTATCCCATCGTGATAAAATCGTGGAGAGATAACTGGCATAAACTCTCGGCATATTTTCAATTTTCGGATGCCATACGGCGTATCATTTACACCACCAACACGGTAGAGGGATACCACCGCCAAATACGTAAAGTGACAAAGAATAAGGGTGTTTTCCCAAATGATACTGCATTGGAAAAGTTGGTTTATCTGGCTTATCGCAACATCAGAAAGAAATGGACAATGCCCCTTTCAAATTGGGGACAAACTGCTCAACAATTGGCTATTAAATTTCCTGACAGATTTAAACTTTTTGAATGATGCGAGAAACCAATATTTTTTGTAATTTTATGCCGACCAACAAAACGATGGACAAGCGTTGTACCATTAATAAGAAAAAACGATTAGGGGATCGACCCCTAAACGTTTTTGACCAACAAAACTCCGAACAATGCATTACCCATTATTAATGAAAAAAGGGAATGGAGTTGTAAGAAAATAAATCTTGACACAGTTTAATTTACGCTACCCCTGGCCCAATGTTTTTGTAAAGAACGCACTTGGGGAGGGAATTCCGGAAAACACGCCACCTACGGTACCGACAAATTTGGCATTTGCTTACGAAAACAATCAGTATACTATAACCTGGGATAAGTCGACTGATGACATTACTCCTACCGATGCCATCCGCTACAATCTGTACGTTAAGTATGAAGATAATTCGGTATTTTGTCTTGTACCCGCCGATATTACTACCGGAAGGTTAAAGGTGAATGGTATGAAGTCGTTTATTCAAACCAACAGTGTAAAACTAAATCTTCCGGAAGGGAATTACACG
>JAKQPY010000266.1:0-6178 GCA_029564465.1 Bacteroidota bacterium
CCCTGGCGGCCTTTTTTCGAGCGCAAATAATTCAACAATGTGGTTGAAGGTTGTAGTCCGCAAGAATCCTCATCGAGCGTTTCGATTTTTCCCCTAAAAACAAACCGGACACTTTGACTCATTGTTTAAGTATTTATTTCACCTTTTCCCATGTATAACATTTGCGAAAGCAGGGTTTATACAACCTGGTCATCAACCTGAATTACCGGTTGATTACAAGTTTTTCAACAAAACAACGCCCGCCGTTTATCAGTTTAACAAAATATAATCCACCGGCTACATCTAAACTAACTTTTATCTGCTGGTTCCGGTCATATACAATAATACCCGAATCGTAAACAATGCTCCCATTAATACTCCAGATAATTAACTGACCATCTCCACTCATATCGCCGGTCTCAAGCATAAATTCTCCCTGACTGGGATTCGGATACAAATGTATTTCGGAATTTGAAGTCTCCCGGGTGAAAACTCCCTGGGTTACCGTAATGTTGAATAAACAGGTATTGGTGCAATGGGTGACTTCATCGGTGTAATTATAAATTATATCGTATTCGCCGGGTTCAAAGGATTCCGGATCAAACGTATCTATTGTTCCGGTAATGTAATTATAATAGTTGCCCCCTTCGGGAACCCCTCCATGTAAAACCAGCGGATCATCATCCTGCGATAGGGTAATATCGGCGGGACACGACACCACGGGCAGATTATTTACCGTAATCACATAGTTACAATTAATATCATTGTAGGTATAAGTTACCGTATGCTGTCCAACGCCCCAATATTCGGGTGAAAACTCGCTAATACTTTCACCGTTAACAGTATAAACCCCATCAGGAGGAGTGGCTCCTTCGAGTACAAAAGTTGGCGCATCGATACAGACTCCAAAATCATCAGGGCAATTAACGATGGTTTCGGAATACACATAGATAAAGAAATTGCACGTGCCCAAACAGCCTGTTCCCGGCACCTGGTATTGGTATGTAATTTCGTATGTTCCAATTCCAAGAGCCACCGGATCGAAAGTGGTGATAGCCGTACCGTCATAATAATATACACCGCCAGCCGGTAGCGCACCGGTAAGAGACAACGGGGCTGCTGTGTTTAAAATGTATATATTATCGGGGCAACCCATTTCCGGCAATGCATTTACAGTTATTGTGAAGCTGCACGACTGTGATTCCAGTAAATAATTGATTGTATGCATACCCGGGCCGGCTACTGCCGGATTGAAAACACCACCGGCAACTGCTGTACCGCTATAGCTTCCACCTGATGGGCTTGCACCATTCAATGCAAATGGCGCCTCATCGGCACAGACCGAAATATCGTCGGGGCAAACGGGCACAACAACCGCCTTCACGCCATCTGAAACAGAAACATCACTATACAGCCCGGCTCCATTGAGCGCTTTTACACTGATATAATATATGGTTTCGGGCAAAAGGTTAAGGCCCGATTTTAGAAATGAATTATTCGTGCCATTCGCCGTCCAGTTCACCAATTGCGTACCACCCGGGCTGGTTCCGATTGCATAATAATAGGCCGTAATTCCTGAATTCACATCGGTTGAGGCTGACCAATTCGCCGATAACTGGGTAAGGTTTTGGGTCAGGTCAATATCGGCAGCAGAGCCATCACAAAGATTTCCAACAGCCGACGGGGCTGTCCAGTCAACTTTCATGGACTGTTGTTCGTGCTCCGAAATGTTTTTGGCGGAATCCATAACCACCGAATACAGGCTGGCAGCATATAAATCCGGTGCGGTATTCTGATAGCGGATATCATCGGCAGAAGTACCCATGTTCACATCGACAATGGCTGTCCTGCTGCGGTAAACCCGCAGGTTCTGTACCGAAAGCTGCGCATTCCCGCTACGGAACGAAATATAGTTACCCGTAGCATAAGGTTCCGGGTCTTTATATTCTCCAACCAAAGTATAATTCATGTACACATAGGTTTCGCCGGTGATACGATCGTAAACAATGCTTATGTGATACCACTGCCCTGCAGCAATACTTATATCGTAGTACTTTTCGAGTGAAAACACATCGTTGGTAACTTTATAAAATTCGAGGTCCTGACTTTGAAGACGAAACCAGACAAAATAACCGTTGCCACGGTTGGGTAAGCTTGGGTTATCACTGAAAAAGTGAAATCCTACGCGCTTATTTACATTGGAGCCATCTATTCTCATGTCGAATTCATACAGATAACGGTTCGACAAATCGTGGCGGATATAGGTCCACAAGTTGGTATTACTCAAAGCTTCATCAGTTTGCGTCAATGCACCCGACTGAACCGACCAACTACCGGTCTGCTGTGTCCATTCGGTGCCAATGGTCTGATCGAAGCCATTCGAAACAAACCCCCTTTCGGGATTCGACCCCCAGCGTGTTCCATCAAAATCTGATATGGAGTAAAATCCTTTTTCGATGCCGCTCAGGTTATCCAAATCATTTATGTTTACCTGAAAATCATCGGTATACCAGGGTTCGGTTGCAGCGAGTTCGGTTGCAGGCATATCCCAATCGACAAATACGTTTTTTGAAACACTTTCCGACCAGTTGTCTGCATTATCGACCAGCAAGCTGCGAATTCTGCCAGATTCCTGAGTGTGCGACGGACTTTCATAGCGTATGTCGGCATTCGCTGCATTGGCCGGAATCACCGTAACGGAATTACCCCGCGAAGTGTACACTTTCACATCATCATATTCGGTTTGGCAGCCACCCGTACGTAACGAAATGGCATTTCCCGAGGTCAGAGGGGATGCGTCAGTTGCCGAAGCTGCAAGGGTATCATCAACATAAACCGAAATCACACCGGTATTGGTGTTAAGTATAACTTTTACATCATACCAGATATCCGGATCAATTACAAAAGTCTCGGTAATATACCAGGCACCGGTAGCTGCGTAAGAGTTGTCGAGATACTTGTAAATCTGAACTGTATTGGCATCTGCCCGCAGATATACCATATAGGAATTGCCACGCCCGGTACCCGCTGGGTCACTGCAAAAAAAGTGCATACCCGAACGGCGGTCGCTGCCACTTCCCGAGATTTTCTGCTGCCAGTGATACAGGTATATGTTTCCTGATTGCTGGCTTAGGCTGGCATATAAGTTTGTATTTGTGCTGGTTTCATTCGATTGTTTCAGGTGACCGGAGTTGATTGTCCAGGTGCCTGAATTATTTGTCCAGTCAGGGTGAATGGCTGTTGAAAAGTTATCGTTAAAGAAACCCTTCGATGCATTGGCACGCCATTCGGTACCATTGTAATCCATAATCTGATAGAAACTGTATTTCACGCCGGTACCTCCTGCATTATCTGCATCCGAAAAGGCAGCCTGAAAAACAGTATTATACCATTGACGGTCGGTTGTGATGGCTGTCGTGGGCGGTTCTGCATCCGAAGGCGTCGTGCAATCGGTAATAATTTGAGCTGTTTGAGTCCGCAAAGAGGATAATAATGCATACAGGGCATTTCCGGGACAAGTGGTTCCTCCCGGGTTTACATCCTTGTGTCCACAAATCCGGGGCAGGGTAATCCATTCGGTTCCGGCCTGATTGAGAATACTTGCTGAACTCAGCGGATCAAAGCCTTTGTAATCGTACCACCAGGCCAGAAATTCACAGCACTTCTGAATCTGCGGCTCAGTCGGGGCAGTGTTTACCGCATCGGAATTACCCAAAAAGTTCAACCCGATGGAATAGGTATTGGCATATCCGGCATGGGCAGCATGAACATCCTGATTCGGCAGGTTTGGATTATGCCTGCCCTGAAAAAAATTCCCGTATTTGTCGAACAAATAATTGTAACCGATATCAGACCATCCATTGGTGTTCACGTGATAATTCCAGTAACTCCTTACGATGGCATATCCATCAGTATAAGAATCAGGGCTGGCCCCGTGGTGAACCACCGTATGTGTGGGTGTACGGTAGGTTACAGTATAAGTTGGGTTATGACATGCATCGTATGACCCACACCATTCGGAACGGGGAATTACTTCGGGGAATTCGGGGCAGGATTTCGCCCCAGATGCCACCGCATGATTATCCGCATCCACTCTGATATCATGGCTGATATCCATTAACACCATTTGAATTTCGGCTATGGTTTCGCCTTCGGGCGGATGAACATAAAACTCAACCGAGTCGTGAAGCCATTCGTCGATACCAAATAGCAAATCGGTGAAATACGCTCCGGTGGCAGTTTCTCCCGGCCGCGTGTATCCATCATCGGTTTTCCATTGCGACCAGCCCAAACCGGGTTTGTGAACCTTGTACACTACAGTATATATGTTTGCCGGATAATTATTGGAAGCTGCCTGCCAGCCTATCGAAAAAGAGGTAAAAGGGATGGCCGTCTTTAGTTTATAACCGTAACCACCTTCGGAATTTTGCTGGAGCGGTTCGTCAATCCGAATCCGTATTAATGATGTCTCATCTTCGAAATGCTCGCTGAGCCGGGTGTACATAGTTTGGCTGTACGCTAAACCCAACACCGAAACAAAGCACAGTAGTGCGGTAAGCTTTTTCATGATGCTTGTATTTTGCCTTGCAATTTACGAATATTGAATCGAAATTCAAAGGAATAAAGGATGTTGTGAAAAATTTTGAGGTGCTGGTGAAAATTATATAATCACATTTCTTTCTATCTTAGACAAAATTTTATCATCATGCCTGTACTTGTCGAAGTATGTCTTGAGTCGGTTCAATCTGCATTAATTGCTGAAAAATCAGGGGTATCGCGTATTGAACTTTGCTCCGCACTGGATCTGGGGGGCATCACCCCGTCGCTGGGCCTGATTCGTTCGGTATGTGAGGCAGTGTCAATTCCTGTATTTGTACTGATACGTCCGCGTCAGGGAGATTTTGTCTATAACAGTTCGGAGCTTTCGCTGATGAACCGCGATATTGAGCTGGCTATCGAAGCCGGCGCTAAGGGAATCGTTTCGGGCGTCCTCGATGCCACAGGCAGTGTAAATAGTAAAGCCACGCAACAACTTATCCGGTCCAGCCATGGATTCCCTTTTACATTTCACCGGGCATTCGACCGCACAAACAACCCAATGTCGGCCCTATCAGCAATTATTGAGCTTGGGGCTGACAGGATACTGACTTCGGGGCAGGCGTCCAATGTAAAAGCAGGTAGTGAGCTGATTCGTTCGCTCATCGAAAAGGCTGCAAACCAGATTACCATCATGCCCGGGGGTGGACTGACTCCCGAAAATGTAGGTTGCATCCTTCAGGCCGGGGCAAGAGAAATTCACCTTTCGGCACGGGCACCTGTGTACAATTCGATGAATGCAATCGCAAGCTCCGTAAAATTCAACCAGAACAACACAGACGAAAACCTGCACTACGAAACTTCTGAAACCATCCTAAAACAACTGTTCGAACAAATAAATAAATTTCAGTTCACATGAAAAAAATACTTCCAATTGTTGTCGCAACACTATGTTTGTTCATTTCGTGCAACAAACAAGATAAAGCCATCGATAAGGCGTATTACAAACAGGCAGATACCGATTTCGAAGAGGTAAAAAAACTTTCTGTGCACCGTAACGATGCGCTATTTACGGTATTCGAACAAAATCTGAACGACGAAGAAATCCGCTACCTGAAGTTTTTATATGCCTATATGCCCTTGTCGGACATTGCAGACCTTGATGGAGCGTTCTTTCTTGCCCAGGTTCGGACTGCACTCGAAGCACGCGGGCAGTTTTCGTGGGGTAAAACCATCCCCGATGATATTTTCCGTCATTTTGTATTACCCTATCGGGTGAACAACGAATATCCCGATACTGCCCGCCAGGTGTTTTATCGTGAATTGAAACCAAGGATCGAAAATCTTAGCATGAATGATGCCGCCCTGGAGGTAAATCACTGGTGTCACGAAAAGGTAAATTACCGCGGAACAGATGATCGTACCATCAGTCCCCTCGATGCAGTTCGCTCCGGATTTGGACGGTGCGGAGAAGAATCTACTTTTGCAGTTACCGCCCTTCGTTCGGTGGGTATACCTGCCAGGCAGGTTTACACCCCACGCTGGGCGCACTGCGACGACAACCATGCCTGGGTTGAAGTTTGGGTCGATGGTAAGTGGTATTTTATGGGTGCATGTGAGCCTGAGGCTGACCTCAACCGGGGTTGGTTCGAAGCACCAGCGA
>JAKQPY010000008.1:0-59010 GCA_029564465.1 Bacteroidota bacterium
AATGAACCCGATGCTCAGGTGTTTCGCTACATAAAGCGCAGTGAAATCAGTAAAATATTCGAAGCGCGTAAGCAAAAGATTCTGGGCTTCGTGTCGAATGGACAAATGGCACTCAACAACCTGATGATTGCCGATGCCCTGCGCTATTACTACTGGGCACTTACCTTGCTGCGCAGTCACCCCGACGGAAACAACATCAGCATTACTGCTGCCGATGGCACGCAGCAGCTACTGGCTACCTGGCTGCCGTTTCAGATTCAGAACATCATGAGTTCCATTGAGTCGAAAGTTTTTAGGATTGAAAAGCTTGAGGGCTATACCCAGGTACAGTTGGCCATCAGCTATCTCGGCAAGCCGGTGCGTAATTTTGACTATTCCTACTGGGATGGGCAGAACTGGTCGAACATTGTGAGTGCCAAAGACGGTCTGGGCTTTGCCGATTTACCCAAAGCCACCGGCGATATTGCCGAAGTGCAGCTGAAAGCCGAATATCTTTTCGAAGGTGAAGCAGCTGTCGACAATGAACTACGCGATGTAATGGAAAAAATTGACCCGGTGCCATTTAAAAATGCATATTTCAAAACCGCTGCCGGAGGTGCAACAACGGCACCCATCCAGCCCGAGCCCCTGCCCGAAATTGCTCCGGTTGCCGGAGCTTCATTAGCCTCGTATGATGCTTCAGTGAAAAAACTGGTAACAGCCATCAACAGCGGAAACTATACTTCGGCACAATCGCTGTTTACCGAAAGCGGATATACATTGTTTACTCAGCTTGTGCAATATGGTAAATCAAGGGTGCTATCATCCGATAACCTGCAATATATTAAGTTTGGAGATAAAACCCAATGTCGTGCCCTGCGGATGAACTTTAGTTTCAGCAACAACACCCGTAGTTTTGTGGAAGATTTGGTACTGAATTTTGATGCTTCAGGTAAGATATGCGACCTCACACTGGGATTAGGGCAGAATGCCATTCAGGATATATTGAAGCAGGATGCGTGGAGCGAGAATGTCAGACTTTCGCTTATCGACTTCATGGAGCATTACAAAACCGCATTTGCGTTGAAACGCCTCGACTATGTTAAGAGTATTTTTTCTGACGATGCCTTGATTATTACAGGCTGGGTTACCAAAGTTAAACCATCGGCAGAATACCCTTATCAGAACAATCAGATAGTAAAATACAATCGTTACACAAAAGAGGAATATCTAAAGAAGCTTGAAATGTCGTTTGGTAGCAACGAATTCATCAACCTTAAATTCAACGACAACAATATCCGCAAATCGGGTAAAGGCGGTGAGGTGTATGGCATTCAGATTCAGCAGGATTATTTTTCGTCGAGCTATGGCGACAGCGGATATTTATTTTTACTGATCGACCTGAACGATTCGGCACAACCCGTAATACATGTGCGTACCTGGCAACCCGAAAAGAACCCCGATGGCAGTATTTACGGGGTTGAAAATTTTTAAAAATATTTCGGAATATCGTCTTTTTACTTCATTGCGCAGACCACTATATTATAATGGTGTTTATGGACTGCGTTATGGTAAAGAAACAATCATTGAATTTGTTAGTGAAAATGTTGGGAGAAAGAAAAAGGTTTCAGACTCTTGTGCTTCTGAAACCCTTAGTATCACTTGTGGGAGTTGAGGGATTCGAACCCCCGACCCTCTGCTTGTAAGGCAGATGCTCTGAACCAGCTGAGCTAAACTCCCTTTTCTCCGGTTTTGAGAGTGCAAATGTAGCCAAAAATTTTATCCTGCAAAATAATATTTTACTTTTTTCAAAATAAATTAAGTCCGGCAACTATAAAGGTCGAACCTCCAATATAAATTATATCGTCAGGGCCTGCAAACGACAACGCAGCGTGGTAAGCTTCACCAACCGATGCATAGCTGTTCCCTTGTAAACCGGATTGATTGGCCAAATGCTGAAGTTCTTTTTCGGGTAGAGCACGGGGTATCGATGCTTTGGTGAAATAATAGCTTGCATCAACAGGTAGCAGTGGCAGTATTTTCCCAACATCTTTATCGTTTACTACACCGAAAATTATATGTAGCTGTTTAAATTGCTTCTGAGCAATCTGCTTCATGGTGTAAGCCAATCCTTCGGCATTGTGCGCAGTATCGGCAACCACCAATGGTTTGTGTTGTAGTATCTGCCACCGGCCGCGTAAGCCTGTGTTTTTCTGCACATTGCTCAGGGCAGACTCTAAGTTGGTTTGCTGTATCGAAATCTGGTAAGATTTGAGCTGATCGATTGTACAAAGAACGGTTTGAAGGTTCATCTTCTGATAGTGCCCCATGAGGTCGAGCCGGTAAACCAGTGAATCGTTGACGCTATATTCAGCATATGTTTCGGTTTCACGGATAATTTGTGCCGTATAATTGTTATCAGCTAAAAATAGGGGTGAATGTAATTGCTGGGCATGCTTAATAAAAACTGGCAATGTTTCCGGCTGGTTTTCACCTATTACAACGGGTACTTCAGGCTTTATGATTCCCGCTTTTTCGGCAGCTATTTCGGGTAGTGTTTCTCCCAGAAATTGGGTGTGATCGTAACCTATATTGGTAATAACCGAAACAAGGGGTGTTATAATATTGGTAGAATCGAGCCTTCCACCCATGCCAACTTCAATTACGGCAATATCAACATTTTCTCGTGCAAAATAATCGAAAGCCATTGCCACGGTCATCTCAAAGAACGAAGGTTTTAAATGTTCGATTATCCCGCTATGCTGTAGCACAAAATTACAGACATCTTCCTCGGGAATCATCATGCCATTGATGCGGATGCGTTCTCTGAAATCGTTCAGGTGGGGCGACGTATATAACCCGGTTTTATAACCCGCTTGCTGCAGAATGGCTGCCAGCATGTGCGATACCGACCCTTTTCCATTGGTGCCCGCAACATGTATTGTTCTGAATTTTTCGTGAGGATGCCCGAAGTAGACATCCAGCGCTATGGTATTGTCGAGGTTGGCCTTGTAGGCAGCTTTCCCAATCCGCTGGTACATCGGCAGCGCGTTAAATAAAAAATCAATTGCAGCCTGATAGTTCATTGGTTATTTCAACATCTTTTTCAAATCGCTTTCGAGAAGTCCGGCTGGTTTGCTTTTGCCGATATCGTGCATATCGTAATAATAGAGTTGGGCATTTTTAGGGTCTATAATCATTTTGATGCACTTATCGGTTTGCGCATTGTTGGCCGGTGAAATTACATGCAGTATTAATGCGTTATCATCTCCCCGCGAAACAATTTCACTAAGCTTGTCTTGATTGGTAAAACTAAAAGGGTAGGGGTACACACTCCGGAACGCAGCCTCACTGCGCAAGGCCGGATCAAGGTCATCCTTCAGCAAATACAGGGTTTTGTTTTCAGGCGTTCCTTTTTGCGCCATATAGTAGTCGATGCAAGATTTTGATGTGAGCCCCGGGTTTGTTTTCACGGTTTTCAGATGCATTTGCGTAAATCGTACTGCCACGGGTATTTTGTGCAACCATTCTTCCTCCGGAGTTTCGTTATAACACAGTGGTACCATGCACAAGAGGGGCATGTCGTTAACGGTTTTGTAATTTCCACCGGCTACGAGGACAAAAAAGTCAAACAAGGTCTGGGTTTTGTCGGCGTCGAAGCTTACCTGCATTATCATCAGAAAACTTGCGTTTTTTTCATTTCGGTGGGCTTCAAAGTCGCGCATGCTGATAAATTCCACCGGATTTACAGTCCAGTCCTGCTTCACCGATGCCTCTATGATATCGTTGTAATCACTCATTTTTGAATTTTCGAGCACCACATAGGTTTTCCCGTTCATAAAACTACTGATTTGAGCGGGTGTACCCACCGGAATGCTTACCTGTGCTGTAAGCCTTGCAAACAGGAATATAAGAATTAAGAGGGTGATGTGATTTTTCATAATCTACTGGTTTACGGGCATATATAAAGGATTCTTTTCGTTAAATAGTCTCAGGTAATAAAATAGCATTTTACGTTTTTTCTTTTTACTTAATTCGGAGTATTCCTTACCCAGGCTATCGTCGCGCTGTAATAAAACAGCGAGGTTTTCTTCGTTGAAATCGAGGATATCTCCGGTTTGCATATCAATGAGTACCTGAACTGCTTCGGTAGAATAATACCGGTTTGGGGTAGCATTATAGTAATATGGGTCATAATACAGGTTCGGATTGTTGTCGTAATACACGGTTATGGTAGCTACAAAATGGCATAACGAACCAATAAACGGAATCTGACGAAAGTCGTTGATGTAGTTAATGTGAGGTTTCCCGTTACGGCAATACCCCCATATTTTGTTTACCGCAATGGTACTGAGGTTGCCATTTGCATTGTAATAGCTGATTTCTTTTGTATTGCCTATGAAGTCATACACATCGGAGTATTTTCCACCGGAATTTTCGAAAACTACCGACTCGGGCGGAAGGGGTTGGTTGTTCCTGAACTGATTAAATCCGAGGTATATCCCATCGGTAAACCGGTAGTTAAACGAGTAGGCAACGCGAGTACTATCCTGACCCTGCAAATCAAGAATCGGCAATGTCAGCAATAATATCAGTATGGCTTTTGTAGGGTACATCATCTGCAAAGTTATATTTATTCACCAAAAAATACATCGACAGCCATAGCTAAGTGCTTGCAAATTGTAAACCGTTTTGTGAATAGGATGTTGATAATTTAATCATGCAGTATTGGGAATATGGGTAACAGACAACTGCGAAAAAATTAATTTTACGTGCAAATTTAAACACGATGAACAAACAGATAAAATCGGCCCTCATCTCGGTGTACCACAAAGACGGACTCGAGAATATTATTAAAAAACTCGATTCGAGCGGAGTGAAAATTTACTCAACCGGCGGAACCCATAAGTTTATCAACGAACTGGGAATTGAGGCTACTGCGGTTGAAGATATCACCGGTTATCCATCGATTCTTGGCGGAAGGGTAAAAACCCTGCACCCATTAATTTTTGGTGGTATTCTGGCCCGCCGCTCAAATACCGATGATATTGCCGATATGCAGACTTACGAAATTCCTCCTGTCGATTTGGTAGTAGTCGACTTATATCCTTTCGAGGAAACCTTAGCGAAAGGTGCTGCTGCTGAGGACATTATCGAAAAGATTGATATTGGCGGTATTTCGCTGATTCGGGCTGCAGCTAAAAACTTTGAAGATGTATTGATTGTTTCGCACCGGGGCCAGTACAACAAGTTATTCAGCCTGCTCGAAGAACACGGTGGAACCACCGATATAGATACGCGCCGACAGTTTGCACGCGAGGCATTCAGTGTAAGTTCAAACTACGACGCAGCCATATTCAGTTGGTTCGATAATGGTGAATACAGCGAATTCCGCAAGTCGTGCGGACCACAGCATAAACTGCGCTATGGCGAAAATCCGCATCAAAAGGCCTATTACTATGGCAAGCTGGACGAGGTGTTTGAACAGGTTCATGGTAAGGAAATTTCGTACAACAACCTGCTTGATATTGATGCCGGCATGCTTTTGATCAGCGATTTTCAGAACGAAATTTCGGTAGCTATTATCAAGCACAATAATGCCTGTGGTATGGCCAGCCGCAGCAAGCTTACCGATGCCTGGAATGCTGCACTCGATGGTGATCCCGTATCTGCATATGGTGGTATCATTGTCACAAATACCATTGTTGACGCTGATGCAGCATCCGAAATAAACAAAATTTTCTTCGAGATAATTGTGGCTCCCGATTATACCCACGATGCCCTTGAAATACTGAAGCAGAAGAAAAACAGAATTATTCTCATCCAAAAACAGAAAAAACTAAAATCGCATCAGTTCCGGTCGATTTTCAACGGGGTTCTTCTGCAGGAACGCGATGCCCATACCGAGAAAAAGGAAGCACTGCAATGTGTAACCGAAATGCAGGCTTCCGACAATCAGATTGCTGATTTGTTGTTTGCCAATAAATTGGTGAAGCACACCAAGTCGAATGCCATTGTGCTGGTGAAAAATCGTCAGTTGGTAGCCAGCGGAACCGGCCAGACTTCGAGGGTTGATGCCCTGAAGCAGGCCATAGAGAAAGCGAAGAATTTTGGTTTCGACCTGAATGGTGCTGTTATGGCCTCCGATGCATTCTTCCCGTTTAAAGACAGTGTCGAAATTGCATTCGAAGCCGGTATCCGCGCCGTGATTCAGCCCGGAGGTTCCATCCGTGATCAGGAAACCATCGACTTCTGCAACGAAAACGGCATTGCCATGGTTTTTACCGGAATCCGGCACTTTAAGCATTAATCCGGCCTTTTGTCCGGGTATGTGGAATTCATCTGATTGTAGTGATTAGATGAATTTTTTTTATTTTTACATTTTGACTCTGAATCAGATACATGAAAACAGGAATAATCGGGTATGGATACTGGGGCATCAATCTGGTGCGTAATGTGGTGGGCAATTCAGTCTTCGACTTGAAATATGTGTGCGACACCAGTCCAGACAGGTTGCAGCTGTTGCAGAAGACTTATCCCTGGCTTACCGGCATTGATGATGCGAATATAATCCTGAATGATTCCGAAATTGAATGTGTCATTATTGCAACCAATCCGGCCAACCATTTCAGTTTGGCACAACAAGCGCTGAAGAATAGAAAACATGTTTTAGTCGAAAAACCACTGGCTACCAATCTGGCTGATGCAGTGAAACTGGCAGAACTTGCATACACCAATGGGGTATGCCTGATGGTTGATCATACTTTTTTGTATCATGGTGCAGTTCGAAAAATAAAGGAGATAGCTGAAAGAGGAGAGCTGGGAACAATAAATTATATCGACTCAACCCGTATCAACCTGGGGATATTCCAAAACGACATCAATGTATTGTGGGATTTGGCCACCCACGACTTGTCCATTATTAATTACCTTACAGGAGAATTGCCATATTCGGTGGCTGCCACAGGGAAATGCCATATTAAACCCGGCATTGAGAACATTGCATATCTCAACCTCTTTTATCAGACCGACCTGATTGCCCATATACACAGTTCGTGGTCATCACCTGTAAAAGTACGACAGATGTTGGTGGGTGGTGATAAAAAAATGTTGGTGTATAACGATATTGAACCCAGCGAAAAAATCAAGGTGTACGATTCAGGGTTTATTACCGACGACAATAAAAAAGAGCAAATACTGGTGGATTACCGGACGGGCGATGTTTTTGTGCCAAAACACGACACGCGCGAAGCGCTCAGCACAATGGTTGATGATTTTGCCCAATCTGTAAAAACGGGTAAAAAACCATTGGCAGACGCGAATTCTGCAATACAAATCATTCAGATATTGACAGCCGCAAAACAATCGATAACCCAAAACGGAAAAGAAGTTAAGCTATCAATTTAAAAGAATGTCCCAATCCTGGTCAGTAATAATATTTGCATACAACGAAGAATCTTCGGTGAGGAATCTGATTGAGAAAACTGCTAATGTTTTAATGCAAATTTCGCCGGAGCAACACGAAATTGTGGTTGTAAACGATGGAAGCACCGACAATACAATCCATGAAATTGAAATATGTTCCGGGGTCATTCCCAATCTCAAGATTATTCATCACGAAAAAAACAAAGGTATTGGCGAGGCCCTGCTCACCGGTTATCGGAATGTGCAGTTCGAAAACATCTGCGCTATTCCGGCGGATGGACAGTTCAATCCGATGGAGTTAATTCCCTTTGCCGAAATTCCCGAAAAAACCGTGATTTCGTTTTACAGGACACAGAAAACCCGCTACACCCTGTTCCGCAAGCTGCTTAGCTATGCCAACAGAATTCTGAACAGATTTTTCCTTGGCATTAAAATCAAGGATGTGAATTGGGTTAAGGTGTATAAGAAAGAAAGTTTCCAAAGAATTACACCCATTCTTACGAGTTCGCTTGTGGAAAGTGAAATATTTGCACGTATGCTGTATGCCAACAACACAATTGTTGAAGTGCCATCGGTATATAATCCACGAGTTGGCGGGGTATCGAAAGGGGCATCGTTAAGAACAGTTCGAAATGTAATTCGTGAAACAGTTAAATTGTACTTTACGTTAATTCGAATTAAACAGTAATGCCGTTAAAAGTTTTTTTAACGACACCTCCATTGGTTAAAATTGTAGAGCCAATCTACGATAAACCTTCTTTTGTCAGGAACTCGCTGGCAAGCCTGGCTGGATATTTGCGATTCAGTACCGATGCAATTATATCCTGTTGTGACGCTAAGTTTCAGAAAAAATACAGATCAGCTTTATTACAGGATATTATAGATTTCAACCCCGATATTCTTGGAATATCAGCATTTACCTATGAAATTGATGATGCTGGCAAACTTGCAGAGGATGTAAAACTTTTTAACAAGAATTGCATTGTTATTGTTGGGGGAAGTCATGTTTCAGCAATTCCGGAGAAAACGCTGAATGAATTCGCCTATTTTGATATTGGAGTTATTGGTGAGGCTGAATTGACACTTTATGATATATATAATTGTTTTAACAATGGACTTGATTTGCATAACATACTTGGCATTGTATTCAGGAATTCTTCTGGTGACGTTCTATGTACTCCCAAGAGAGAAAAAATAAAGGACTTAGATATTATTCAAATACCGGCATGGGACTTATTACCAAAAGCAAAAGAATACTATATCCAGACGACCAGAGGGTGTCCATTCAACTGTAATTTTTGTTTTAACCCAAACGGCCATTCTGTCCGAAAACGAAGCGTTAAGAATATCATTGGAGAGATGAAATGGTTGATATTAAATATGAAGCCCGTTAGAATATCCTTGGGGGACGAAGCCTTTGGAGCTGACCATGAATTTGCACATGAACTTCTTGACGAAATGATAAGGTGTAATATTGGGGCACAGGTAAAGTGGGATATTCAAACACATGTATCGTTACTCGATGAAGCCTTGGTTGTCAAGATGAAAAAGGCCAATGTCAGAAAAATTGAAATGGGTGTTGAATCTGGGAATGAAGAGATTTTAATTAATATGGGGAAAGGCGTAACCAGTGGAAAAATTGAAAAAGCATTTAGTTTGGTAAAAAATCACAAAATCCCCACGGGAGCTTTTCTTATATTTGGACATCCTTACGAAACGAAAGAAACAATTAAGGAATCCATGGTAGTGCTCACCATCACAACATTATATAATGAAGCAATGTGCAATAGTGGCTTAATCCATTTGTCGCGGTATGGGTCTTCGGCTTCGGTAATGCAATAATCAACGGTCCACGACGATGGGGACAAAATTATTTGTGCTCCCATACGGCATAAGGTATGGGCTATGGCTAAACTTTCGGGGTAATTGTCTGCGCAAATATTAAGGCCAATTTTTCCCAGGGGAGTATCGATTACATTTAGTGTGGTGCCGATTTCATAATATTCGTGCTCAACCACGAGGAGATTAATTTTGCTGTATTTCAGAAGAATTTCTCCCTTTGGACTGACCAAAATTGCTGTGTTAAATCTTTTATCTCCGCGTTTTTCGGTTAAACCAACGCCGATATACACATTGTGTTTTGCGGCCAGTTCACCGAAGTAATTACTGTAAGGTCCGGGTATTGGCAAACACTCGGTTTTTGACGAAGGATGCGTCCATGCGAAGTCGATGGTTTCGGGCAATAAAACTAAATCACATTTTTTCGAGGCTGCTTCAGCCACAAGAGCTGCTGCCCTTTCAAAATTGCGATCCGGCTCCCCGCCTTCAACCAGAAGTTGAGCAAGACCGATAATAACCGATGCCATAGTTGTAAAAATTTCAACCCAAAAGTAATAAAATAGCCGGTGACGCCAACTTCGATACAATATTTTAACAACGCTGACTTCATTTATAAAGATAATTGCTACTTTTGATAAAATGATTTTTTAATGCGAACAGTGCTCATAACCGGTGGTGCAGGTTTTATCGGAAGTAATCTGGCTGATTACATGCTGTTGAATGGCTGGCAGGTTATTGCCGTTGATAATTTTGACCCTTTTTATAGCGAAGAAATAAAGCGAAACAATATTAAAAATGCCTTAACTTATTCGGGATATCGCTTCATTGAAATGGATATCCATAAAACCGAAGAACTGGTTTCGCAACTTCATCAACCCATTGATGTCGTAATACATCTGGCTGCCAAAGCCGGAGTAAGGCATTCAATTACAAATCCAGTGGGGTATGAAGAAACCAATTATCTCGGAACCATCAAAATTTGCGACCTGGCAAAGCAATTGAACATCCCGAAAATAATTTTTGCTTCTTCATCAAGCGTGTATGGCACCAATCCGATGCTGCCCTGGAACGAAGATACAACGGCAGTATCTCCCGTGAGCCCGTATGCTACCACCAAGGTGATGTCGGAAGAATATGGAAGAAAATTCTCGGAAGAAACAGGAATACAGTTTACTGTCCTTCGTTTTTTTAGTGTTTACGGACCACGTATGCGACCCGACCTTATGATGTTTAAAATAGCCCGAAACATATTGGAAAACAAAGAAATAACTGTTTTTGGCGACGGCTCTTCGAAACGCGATTATACCTATATCGACGATATTGTTTCTGGCATTATCCAAGCAATTGTTTATAATGGAAAACGATTTGATATTTTCAATCTGGGCAGCCGCAATCCAATATCTCTAGAACAAATTATTTCGATATTCGAGCAAATAACAAAGCTTAAGGCCAACACCAAATATGCTCCTTTTTTTACCGGAGAATCGAATAGCACAGAGGCAGATATTCGAAAAGCACAATTTTCGCTGGGTTATCATCCTAAAACAGAAATTCAAGAGGGAATCAGACTATTCCTTCAATCGGTTGGTACCATCTGAATTCTTCTTTTTTCCAGCGTTGGGGTTAGTTACAAACTTACGGTGAATCAATGAAAATTATTTATCTTTACATCTACAAATATGACAGGTAGCTTGCATGGAAAACAAGACTAAGATAATAGACCCGAATAAGAAAACGGGTGTTCTCGAATATCTGAGCATTATCTGGGACTACCGCTATCTGTCTCAATCACTGGCTAAGGCAGACATTAAAGGTAAATATGCCAAAACATATTCCGGAGTTTTTCTCAGTGTTCTTCAGTCCTTTATAGGATTGGGCGTATATTGGGTTATTTTTGGGATTGCATTAAACATCGATACAAGTGGGACACCATACCCTTTATTTGTTTTACCCGGTCTTATATTGTGGCAATATTTTTCCTATCTGACTGGAACTGCAAGTGGTGCAATTATTCAGTCGGAGCACTTAATAACAAAATTATATTTCCCCAGAATAAATCTTGTTTTCGCAAAAGCAATTTCCGGTCTTGTCGAAATGGGGGCAGGTAGCTTTGTGTTTATTGTCTTTATGTTGATTTACAAGCTCCCGGTGAATATTAACTGGATGTTTATTCCGCTGATACTTGCCGCATTGATTATAGCGGGGCTTTCAATAGCTTTATGGATTAGTATTATTTCGTTGTATATCCGAGATCTGGGTAATATTATTATTCAACTTACCAACTTTATTATTTTTGTCACACCGGTTTTTTACCCGGGAACAATTGTCCCGGAAGGGTTTCGCATTATTTTGTTTCTAAACCCCTTGGCCGGAATTATCGAGACATTGCGTTGGGCTTTATTTGGACATGGTTTGCCCGATTCAGGATATTTACTTGGGATTATTCCCGTCGCCGTTTTCATGGTGAGTGGCTTTTTTATTTTTAAAAAAATTGAGAAAAAAATAACCGACCTACTCTGATGCAAAATGCAATTAAAATAACTGATGTTTCGAAATATTATCTTATCGCTGACCACGATAATCCCAGGAATAAACGAAATCGTAAGAAAAAATTCTGTGCCCTACGAAAAATAAGCTTCGAAGTAAAATCAGGAAAGACTTTGGCTATAACAGGACCAAATGGTTCAGGTAAAAGTACCTTACTGAAATTGATAGCTGAAGTAACTTATCCTTCCGAAGGAATTATCACAACTACTGGCAGGGTAGTATCGATTCTTGAAATCGGGGTTGGCTTTAATCCTGAATTATCCGGACTTGAAAACATTTATCTCAGTGCAGGTTTGTATGGCATAAACAAAAAAAACTTGACTGATAAATTACCTTATATAGTCGAACTTTTTGGTTTCAGTGAGTTTTTAGATACCCCGGTGAAATATTACAGCAGTGGTATGTATATGAGGCTGGCATTTTCGGTTATTACCCGGATTGATGCCGATATATACCTTTTTGATGAGATATTGAGTGTAGGTGACACTGTGTTTCAAACAAGAGCGCTTGAGGAGATCAGACAGTTGAAAAAAAAGGGGGCGACCATTTGTTTTGTTTCCCATAACCCAAATGAAATTGCGGAACTTTGCGATTCGATGTTGTTGCTGAATAAAGGGGAAATTGTTTATATTGGTTCACCGGGAGAAGCCTTGAAGGAATTTCAAAAAATAATGGCTAACCCCGACTCTAACGTGGCGATGCATAATCATCAACTTGAAAAAGTGCAGCTTGCATCAGGTAAAAACCAATTGACAACCAATGAGCATTTTTTATTTGATGCTAGTCATTTGCAGATTTCTAGCGATTTTAAAACGGATGCTTTTATTAACGCCGATAAAGATATTAGGCTCCGCCTCGAGTTTTTGTACTTAAGTGATAAAACGGTGCAAGTCGGTTTCCTAATTAAAGACAGGTATCAAACGGTAATAAGTTCTATGTTCCAGAACTTTTCCCCTGTTGAAAGTCCGGAAGTTTGTTTTATGGAAGTCGTTTTTCAGGCAAATACATTCAATCCCTCAACATATCTGATTGATGTGATTGTGTTCAACGACAATGTTTTGTCAGTACTGTACCCAAGCATATTGCGTTGTAATTTTACATCAGAAAACATTTCAGGTACTACTTTGGGCTATGTAAATACTTTTTGTAGAATTCAAACTGGTACATTATGAGATCACTGTTAGGGATATATCGGCTTAATCCAGATTTCGATCTGAAAAACACGCAAGTTGTTGAGAATTGCTTCGTTAAAGACAGAAATCAGGACAAGCTGCATAGTCATGGTGCTGGTGATTTTAAAATAATTCAGTATGAATACTTCAACGACATTCAGCATATTTATAAAACCCCTGATTCTTTGCTTGGTTTCAATGGCACAATTTATCCCCGTTGTATGCCATCTGATTTGCCGGAATGCAGTCCCGACAAGTTGTTGAACCATGTTGCTGAAACACTTATACCAGAAGATATCGAAACAGTTAAAAGATTTGGAGGAAAATATAACCTGTTTTATTACAACGTCAAAACAAACACACTGAATCTTGTAAACGATCGATTTGGACTTCAACCCATGTTCTATTATTGCGATAATGATGTTTTTATGTTTTGCAGCGATTATGAGGCCCTGGCTGAATATAAGGACTGTAAAAACAATATCAGCCGCGAAGCTCTTATGGAATATTTGATTTTTGGGGCACCTCAAAACAACAAAACATTTTTAAAAGATATCAGATTGCTCCCACCCGGGAGCAAGGTGTCATGTTACAAGGGTCTAATTTCTTTCGAACACTTTTATCCTAACCTTGATATCAATAATAGTGCAGACGATTTACATGAAATTTCATACAATTATTACAATTGCTTTCGCCGGGAAGTAAACCTGATGCTCAACTGGTACCCTAATGTTGATATTACCCTTACCGGAGGCACCGATACCCGGATGATACTGGGGGCAATGGATGAAGGGTTGCGGGGTCAGCATCAGTTTATGACATTTAGATATAAGCTGATTCCGGATGAAGAGAATCAGGATATAATTATTGCCCGGTTATTGGCAAAGGAATTTGGTCTCAAGCATCAGGTGGTTGAAAGGAATTTTTACTCCCCGCAACTTATGGGTGAAAACTATTTTAAAGGGTTGCGCAACACCACAACATTCTTCGTTTCAGGTTATCTTGGTTCCGAAACCCTTCGTTTTTCTCCATCATATCCGAATAATATCTCGGAAATAACAAGGAAGTTTATTACTAATAAATCGAATTCATATTTATATAATACAACCCAGGATTTTATTTTTCATATCGAAAATTCTTATGCTGCAAATAAAACACTGCGTATTGCAAATCATGGCCTGAATAAATTGTTCAATAAATCGGTGTTTTTAAATTTCAATGCTTACGAGGAAGAAATCTATCGTTCGATATCGCATGTAAAAAACGATTTTAAAGAACTGTCGTATACCGGCAATTACCTTATCCGAAGCTTCTTTTCGAGGCATTGTGGCGGCGCAAAAAGTAATATGCTTTTACCTTCGGTTGTAAACCAGTATTTATTTTCACCCTATGCCTTACCCGATATATTACAAATAGCATGGGGTATAAATCCAAAATTTCTTTTTAGCAACAATAAGGGGATTTCAAATTATATTCTGAAAGAATTTTTACCTGATTTTTGCGGAATTCCATCAAATTCCCACATTACACAGCATGAAGGAACGGTTCTTAAGCCATTGAATCAAGGTAGATTGGCTGTAGATTGTTTTAAATTTGATTACCCTGCATCATCCCAATTTGTAACAAACGATATGTTCAATTCGGTTTTTAAAACAGAAACGATTATGTCGGAATATATAATTAAAAATCGACAAAACCATGTCTGGTTCGATTTGAAGCTGTGGTTCGATTATATGTTCAGGTAATAGTGTTTATCTGAATTGTCAGCTTAAATAGATTATATAATTGGTAAAAGTTTTAGAATTTGATTGAGGATTAATTTAGTTTTTGAAACTTGTTTTTGAATGAATTGTTTCATTACATTTGAAATGAAGTTTTACATAAAGTTATATTAGAATACTATGAATGTATTGGGTATAAACGGGCTTGGGGTTCTTCCGTCGGCGGGCATTGTGTCGAATGGCAAATTACTGGCGTTTGCCGAAGAAGAGCGGTTTACACGGCTAAAAGGCAGTTTTGGGTTTATGCCTGGAGCAGCTACCGATTTTTGCCTCAAACAAGCCGGTTTATCGCTGGAGAAAATTGATGCAATCGCATTTGGATGGAATAGCAATTTATACCGTTTCGAAATGCCCCTGTTTTCGTTTTGGAAGTACCTGACACGAAGTCCAAAAATTCAAAAAACAGGAAATATGGTTAGCTTTACAGCTGAACTACTAAAATATCACCCGAAGCATGTGAAGTCCAAAATAGACGAAATGTTGGGTAATTATGCAGGTTATAATAAAAGAATCCCGGTTCATTTTGTTTCACACCATCACGCTCATGCAGCTACAGCTTTCTACCTTTCGGGATTCGACAGTAGTTATATTCTGGTTATTGATGGCAGCGGAGAAAAAAACTGTACGAGTATTTTTAAAGGCACCGGCCAGGAAATAAAACATATCGAAAGCATTAATATCCCTGATTCTTTAGGTTGGTTTTACCAGAGCATCACCGAGTTTTTGGGTTTCTCACCAAATCACCACGAAGGTAAGCTTATGGGTTTGGCTGCATATGGAGCTTATGATAAAGCCATTTTCGATAAAATGGAAAAGATAATTCATTATCAACAGGGCGCAAGTTACAGGTATAATGCATCATTTGGTTTTTTAGGCAATCATACAACGGGTAAGGTATATAGCAATCAATTGGTTTCTCTGTTGGGTGAGCCACGAAGCAGCGATTCACCAATCAGCAATTATCATAAAAACATTGCTTTTGCTGCGCAGAAAAAGTTGGAAGAAATTGTTGTGGGAATTGTCAGATACATTGCAAAAAGAAGCGATTTTAACGGAAACCTCTGCATTGCCGGTGGAGTCGCATTAAACTGCAAAATGAATGGCGTACTGCTTGAACTTCCCGAAATCGAAAGATTATATATCCCCTCAGTACCCAGTGATGCCGGGGTATCCTTAGGTGCTGCACTGGCGGTCTCGAAAGCTAAAGCGCAACCGGTTTCTCAAACTACGGAACATGCGTATTGGGGGCCTGAATATTCGGATAGCGAAATTGAAAATACGTTAAATAAATTTGGGTTGAATTATTCATCTTGTCAACAAATAGAATCTATTGTAGCAGAATTGTTGTCGCAGGGTAAAATTGTCGGTTGGTTTCAGGGCAGGATGGAGGCCGGGTCCAGGGCATTGGGGGCTCGTTCAATTCTAGCAAGCCCTCTTGATGCATCGATGAAAGACATAATCAACCTCAAGGTAAAGGGCAGAGAAAACTGGCGACCTTTTGCTGCCTCAATTCTGTATGAAGAAAGAGAACGTTTTGTTTTTGCAAAGGATAATGCTCCATTCATGGCGGTGGCATTTCGGGTTAAACCGGAAGCTCTTAAAATGATTCCTGCTGCTGTTCACATTGACGGAACCACACGACCGCAATTTGTCAAGAAGGAAATAAATGAAAAATACTGGAACCTGATATCAAAATTTTCTGAAATTACCGGAGTGCCTGCTGTCTTGAACACCTCATTCAATACAAAGGAAGAACCTATTGTCGAAAACCCCTCACAAGCGATAAAAGCATTTTATGGATCTGGGATGGATTGTTTGGCTATTGGAAATTATTTACTGCAAAAATGAGTGTCCAGTTCCATATGCTGTCTGTCGATTTGGAAGATTGGTACCAGTCAGCTTACCTCAGAGATTTTGTTGATAATGATAACGCTTTCCCACGCATCGAACAGTCTACGGATAAAATTCTGAAAATTTTTCTACAGCATCAGACCAGTGCAACTTTTTTTGTACTGGGAAGTATTGCCGAAAAACATCCTGCCTTAATAAAAAGAATAGCAGAGGCAGGGCACGAGATTGCTTCCCATGGTTATAGTCACACACCGCTTTATAACTTAACGCCGGAATCATTTCGCAACGAAATAATTAAAACCAACCAAATTCTCGAACAGATAACTTCGGTTAAACCAAAGGGTTACCGTGCACCTTATGCTTCGTTGAACCAACAAACGGCATGGGCTTTAAAAATCATTACTGATGAGTTTGTGTATGATTCAAGTATTTTTCCGATGAAAACACCGTTATATGGTGTTGCTAAGGCCCCACTGGGCATTTATCGTATTGCAGAACACAATGTGTTGGAAGACGACAATAACTCAAACCTGATCGAAATTCCTTTTAGTATTTATAAAGCATCTTGCCTTAGTATTCCTTGCACAGGGGGCATTTATGTCCGATTTCTGCCATTTTCCATGATTAAATACTTTTTTAGTAGTATTGCAAAAAACAGGGCAGTTAATTTTTATTTTCATCCCTGGGAAACAGATACGGAAATTCCCCGAATAAAAGTTCCAATCAAAAACAGGATTATCTCTTATTATAATGTGGGAAGTTACCCTGACAAAATTAATAAGTTACTTAATAACTTTCGTTTCTGCAGTATCGAAAATTATTTAAAACTGAATAAGTTTGTGAATGTTTAACTTTGATGAAAAATTAGCGATTTGAATCAACGAATGCGAAAATACCGAATAATTGCAGTGGTTCCGGCATATAACGAGGCTGATCGCATCGAAGCTGTTATTCACAAAGCCCGCAACTACGTTGATGAAATTATTGTTGTAAACGATGGTTCTTCGGATGATACATCAGCAATTGCCAGAGTATGTGGTGTTGAAGTAATCGATTTGTTGATTAACCGGGGTGCCGGCTATGCGACGCGATGCGGCTGTGACCATGCATTACTTAGGAATGCTGAAATAATAATTACACTTGATGCCGATGGACAACACTGTGCCGCTGATATACCCGACCTGGTCGATACGTTGATAGAATCCCGTCTTGATATTGTTTTTGGATACCGGATACAGGGAAAAGGAAGCCCTATTGAAAAGAAATTAGGCAATAAAATGCTTTCTTTTATGGTGAGGTGTCTTTACAATATGAAGCTAAAAGATGTATTAACCGGATTCCATGCATTTCCCGCTTCCTCTTACCCTTTAATCAGGTGGAAGGCCAACAGGTATGTGTTTATTCTTGAGTACATAAAAAATGTGTATAAAAACAGGCTTAAGTTTGCTGAAGTGAAAATTAAAACCATATATTTCGAGAAACAGCATGGTATGAAAATTCATGATGGCATAAAGTCGATGTTTTATTTAATATGGTGGAGGTGCGAATTATTATTTTTCGGCAGAGGTAAAAAATAGATGGATTAACATTTGAGTTATGTGTGGAATTTTTGGAGTATTTAATTTTTCTTTGAAAAAATTAAGCGTAAATCAGGCGCCACTCGAAGTTTTATTAAAAGAATCACATTTAAGAGGTAAAGAGGCTTCGGGTCTGGCTATACTCGATAGTGAAAACAATATTAGCTTGCTAAAATCTGACCTCGATGGAAGACAGTTGCTGAAAACAATTGAGTATAAGGATATTATACAGTCAGTTAGCCAAAAGCAAATTCGGGCTGTTATTGGACATTCACGAATAGCGACTCATGGCACGCAACTAATCCGGAACAACAATCAACCGGTTCTTTTTAGCAACAACACATGTATTGGTATCCACAACGGGATAGTTACCAACGCAGCAGAATGGTGGAAAACAATGTATCCCGAAGCACAGAATCTGCCTGAACTTGACACGATTGTACTGATGGAATACTATAGTTTTTTATCACGAAAATTCTCCAGACAATCTGCATTGGCTAAGTTATTTTCCGAAATCGAGGGTTCAGCCAGTGTATCGATACTTGATGCAATCGAAGAAAATATGGTATTGGCAACAAATACCGGTTCGCTGTATTATATATATGATCAAATTAATCGCTGCCTGTATTTTGCATCTGAAAAGCTATTCGTTGCAAAAATTCTTAAACTCATTGGCAGTGACATCTTGCACGTTAAACATCTTTCACCTGGCAGGGCTTTGTTTGCTGACTCAAATGATTTCGAATTGTTCGATATTTCGACACCTGTCGGATTTGTCGAAAATGGAAAAAATATTTCAAAAAGTACTGGCAAACAACCCGGAATATTTGACTTTAGTAAAACGGTTTTGCAGTCGAAAGCCAGAAAACTATACACTGTTACAAATAGTGTTGAAAAGCTCAGACAGCACGATTTCGACTACGATAAGATAAATAATATCCGAAGATGTACCCGATGCATTCTACCTGAAACTGCTCCGTTTATTAGTTTCGACGAACATGGTGTTTGTAACTATTGCAAGGAGCAAAAAAAGATTACGCACAAGGGTTGGGACGAACTGAGAAGGCTTGCTGATAAGTATCGTAAAGGAAATGGCGAACCCGATTGTCTGGCTGCTTTCAGCGGGGGAAAAGACAGTTCATACGGAATACATGTACTCAAGAAAGAACTGGGATTACAACCACTTGCGTATTCTTACGATTGGGGTATGGTAACCGATATTGCCCGCCGCAATCAGGCCAGAGTTTTGGGTAAACTTGGGGTGGAACATATTGTACTATCGGCCGATATTACAAAAAAACGATTTCACATTAAACAGAATATTCAGGCATGGCTAAGGAACCCGCATCCCGGCATGGTTACCCTGTTTATGGAAGGTGATAAGCAATGCGAGTTTTATGCCGATCAACTGAAGAAAAAGTACAAACTCGATTTAATGTTTTTTTTCAGGGGAAATGAACTCGAAATCGATGAATTTAAAACAGGTCTTTGTGGCGTAAAGGATGCCGATCCGGGTGGTGTTTTGCATCATCTTGAACCCTGGAAAAAAGTAAAAATGTTATATTTCTACGGGTTACAATACCTGAAGAATCCCAGATATTTTAACGCTTCTTTTTTCGACACCAGTCTGGCTTTTTATGCCACTTATGTGCAGAAGCACCATTATCAGTTTTTATGGCATTACATTCCATGGATTGAGAACGAAATAATAGGAACACTTAAAAAAGAATATAACTTTGAATTTCCGACAGAGACATTGCAAACATGGCGCACCGATGATGGTACTTCGGCCTTTTATAATTATATCTATTATCATGTAATGGGATACACCGAAAACGACAGTTTCCGTTCGCGTCAAATTCGCGAAGGCTTGCTCGACAGGTCAATTGCATTAGATTTGGTTAACCAGGAAAACAAACCCCGGTACGAAGCCCTGAGGTGGTATTTTGATGTAGTCGGGCTCGATGGTGATCATGTGTTAAGCGAGGTTGATAAAATGAAAACGTTCTACTAGGCACATCCCGATAGAATGAAGAAAAAAGGCAAAAGAATTGTTTTCATTGGTTTACTGGCAATAATAGTTACCGCTTTTTTTGCAATATTCGCCTACGTTCGGAATATTAATATCTATCCCGGATTTACTGTTCAAATATGCAGCACCGACACTACGGCTGTAAATGGTATTAAGCTTACAGGCATAACAGTTTTTGGCAGGGAAAAAACCATGGACCTTATAAATGGAATTCATTATAATGAAAATTGGACATTTAAGAAGATAAAAATTGAGAAAAAGCCGGGTTTCTCAATAAGTGAACCAATAGAAATTGCCTTTTTTGATATTTCGACCCATAGGTTGTTTACAAAGGCAATAATTGCTAATAATGATAATAGCGTTGTGTTGAAAAGCATTGGTCAAAACAATGCATTGGGTTCGAAATTCAAACAATTCACTACCATTATCGGACTGAATAGGGTATTGAACAAATTATCGGTGCTTTCGGAATTCAGCTGGCTTGCCATTATGAGAATGATTGTTTTTATTCTGGTAATTACTATCATAGTTTACTATTTGGCTTTTCAGAAGAAATATCCATGGAAAAATAGTATTGTTAACCTGACTTCGATACGATATCTGGTGTACGGAATGATTGTGGTTTCCGGTGTTGTTTTACGGTTTTCAAACCCTGCGACTACAATTTTAGGTTACGATTATTCAGGCTTTCTGCTGCCGGTATATAAGCATTTTGAATTTGGAACCTTCGATCATTATGAATGGAGTTATTTATATCCATGGTTTATTATTTCGATAAGTTCAATTTTTAAGAATATCGACTGTATCAGCGTCGTTCAACACCTGTTATCTGCCGGATCGGTAATCGCTTTTTTAATCTTCGTAGAGTTGCACATGCTTAAGAATTTGACAAATCGTTTTTTGAAATTGATTTTCACGATTGTTTTATTTGTTTTTGTGGATGTTCTTTTTACGAATTTTGAATTAATAGTTTTTGAAAAACATTTGCATCACGAAGGACTCCTGATACCATCGATGTTATTAATTACCGGCTTAGTTTTTTCGTATTTTAATAATCTGTTTAAGCGAAGGTTATTGATATTTAGCATCACTGTATTTTTTCTTTTCTTTGTCAGCCTTCTTCAGTATCGGTTTACGGTAGGATTATTTGCGGTTGCTTTGTTGATGTTGTTTATCGAGTGTCGGTTCCGGTGGAAAAAATCGGGTGCGAAAATGGTTTACCCCGTGCTAATTTTCATAGTGTTTTATTGTGTGGTCTATTTACCCGAAAAATACTTAATCAACAAGTACGACAGGGTGAACCCGGCATTTCCATATGCTGAGTTCTTTTATTCGAATGCCCGGGCTGTTGAATCAGCTGTAAATAAGGGCATCGTTGTTGATAAAAAATATGATAGTCATGAACTGCAAAATATAGTTGCCGATGTGCTGCATTCGGGTGGCAAAAAAAACAATTTGTTGGGTTATGATTTCGATTACTTTAAATATACTAGATCAAAACCCAGTTTAAAAATGTATATTCTTAAATCGAATGGTTTGGTTGACGATTCTGTAAAACTTGAAACTTTCGGAGATTGGGCTAAGTTTTATTTTATTGATTTTAAGGACCCTGAGAACAAGGCCATTCGAAATAATTATATTCGGTTTTGTCAGATTCATAATCAGTATTTTAAAGATTGGGCGTGGGTTTTGTTGAAAAATTGCCCGAAAGAGGTTGCTGCCAAAACTTTGAAACAACTGGGCTTTATTTTTAGTCCACGGGCTGTTTATGCCGAATGTGCAACCGATTTCGATGCCGTTAACCCAACTCAGCAGTATCCATTTCAACAAAAATATTTTAACTTATTGTCTAGATTGAATTACAAACAAGGGAGGGCAATACATATTCACTTCCCTGATTCAGGAATAAAATATAAGATTTTGACAAACTACTTTGTTTATTTCTTTATGATGGGTTTAATACTGTATTCAATTTATCTGTTTTTCAGACGGAGACCTTCGCTCAGTCTGTTCTCGCTGGTACTGATATTTCTTTGTACAGTTATTACGGTTTCAATATTACAGACCTTCGACACGAATAGATATGTGATAACCCTATTACCTCTGGCGATTACCGCTATTTTATTATTTACTTTCGATGTGGTAACAAAAATTGACAATAAATTAAATCGAGAATATAATCCAAATGAGTCAGATAAGGCAAAATTATAATCATTTTTCAATCGTCCATCAGAAGATAAGATGCCATTTTTTTAACCATTGCTTCGTTTTATTCATTCCGATATTGACGAAATCCATATATTGTAATTTTTGTGTGTAATGTATTTTGTAATTCTTGATTTAATAACAATTTTATTCACTAATTTGCCCCGGCTTTGTAAATTTTAAGAATAGCAACCCTGATGACCAGCAAAGTAATAAAAGCATTACGGATTAATGAAGTTTCGCTGATGACCGGCTTCTTTGTAATCGGGGGTATTTTTGCCATGGATGATATAAATGCCGAAACCCTGTTGAAACTTTTTTGGCTGTGTCTGCTAAGTTTTTCTACGGTTCTTTCGATATATAGTTTCAATGCCGCAGCAGGTATTCGAGACGATGGTAACAATTTGAGGTTGCAGAATTTGTGGGGCATCAAATCAAAGTATTTTCTGGGCTTTGCAGTGCTTTCGTTTTTAGTAAGCATGGGAGTAAGTCTGATCCTTAATACACTTATCCCGGCTTTTACTTTGATTATTATTTTCATTTGGATTTTATACTCGCATCCGGCAATTGGATTGAAACGTAAAGCCATTTGGGGAACTGTTATTCATTTTTTGGGTCAGGTTTTACATTTTAATATGGCATATCTGGCTTTCAGTAATTTGGGCTTAGATTCGGTGTTAATATCGGTGTTTTTTGCGCTGGCTTTTAGCTCCGGGCATTTATTACACGAAATTATTGATTATGATGCCGATTTCCAGGCCGGCCTTAAAACCTCAGCTGTAAAGTTTGGTATTGGTGCAATAAGAAATACAGGTATAATTATTCTATCATTGAATGTTTTACTGATTATTGCCCTATTTATTTCGGGCATAATTGAAGTTGCATTTTACTGCTTTATAATTCCGGCGATTACCCATTTGTTGCTTTTTGTGGTTTTTAATAAAGATATTTCATCAAAAGCCTTGTTTATTCGAACGGTTTATCGAATAGTTTACTTTGCCGGGGGAGCAGCTTTTTTACTGTTGAGTATGTTTCGAATATTAACCTGAAAAACCTGTAAGCATTGAAAGATTTGAAGAACATAATTGTTGTAATTGTTTCGATTGTTATCTGCATTTTTTTGGTTGAACTGACAAGTTACTTAATTCTGAAATATAATAGCAGATTACATTTCGAAAAACCCTATTTCAGCCGGGAAATTTGTCCGTATTATGTTTTTAAAAATACACCCGGTTACACATCGAAGTCAATTAAAAAGAACGATAGCGAAAAGGATATTGTTATCGATAGTTATGGTTTCATATCGAATTGCGATTTGTCTAAACCCAAAGGCGTAAAAACATTTCGCATATTTCTTACTGGAGGTTCTGCAGCATACGGAAACGGACAATCCGATCCATACGAAAGAGTAAAAAAATACGCGGGTGGGGTTTATTCATTTGAGTCGAGTATTGCCGGCCAGATTGAACTAATACTGAATAATACCTATCCGGAGTTTCACTTCGAAGTTGTTAACGCCTGTGCATCCGGTCGTCAGATTCATCAGTCGATAGGTCTCTACCTGAGTGTTATTAAAGATCTTTCGCCCGATGTCGTAATTTCGATGGATGGCATGAACGATCTAGCTACTATCAACGGGATATCACCTTATTCCGATATTCCGGTTGATGTTTTCAGTAAATATCTGGAATTGTATCAGATTAACGAAAACTTTCAAGAGAAATCGTTCTCACAAATGATTAATCTAATTAAAGCAATTCATTTCAGCAATGTGACAAATAAACTGATGACTCACGAAAAAAGTAAACAAGACCGGTTGATGAATTATGACCGAAAGAATTATACGGCTATTAAATATAGGGAATATAAGAACGAGATGTCAGCTCATTGTAACGTATTTACTGATTTAATACTATATTACCATACACTCTGCCAGCTTAAGGATGTGACTTTTATTTTTTGTTTACAACCCCTGCTGAACCGCGAAATAAACAAAGTTTTGACCCCGACCGAACAACGATTGCAGCAATTGGTTAATCCGATTAATATTTCGCTGGGAGTAAGCAACATACCCGATAGCACCATAATACGTTACGAAGAAATGGGTAATTACACCTTAAAATTCTTTATTGATGATTATTTAAGCAAGGAAATAGATACCCTTTCGGGTGATTATGGATTTGAATATATTGATTTTAACCGCGCGATTGAGAATAAATACGCTGAGTCTGATTTTTACACTGATTATTGTCATTTAACATTTGAGGCAAATAAAATTATAGCGGAAATTTTGTCTGAAAGAATCGGAATGGTACTTTTTCGTAACAAGAATGAACTTACACCTGATAAATGATTAAATTTGCTTTCGAAAGTTAATGAAATTCTGTATCAGTGAATGTTGATTACTGTCTGTTAATTGTGCCTCCCTATGCTTCGGGCAAAGGCAGCATACTTAAATCGTTCGATTATACTGTTCCACCGGTTGGGTTATTATCGATTGCAGGCTGGCTTCGAGCGAATGAAATTGAAGTTGACATTCTTGATTTTACGATTATAAATACCCGTAAGAAAACCATCGAAGAAATCCTGAATGAGCAGTTCCGTAAAAAAGGAGTTCCGGGTTGGGTTGGTATTACAGTGTGCACTCCTGTTGCATACAATGCATACGATGTCGCCGAAAAGATTAAAAATTTGCAGCCCAACATCAAAATAGTTCTGGGTGGTCCGCATATTACGGTTTTAGGTTCCAGAATTTTTGAAGAATGTAAATCTGCTGATTATCTTATTACCGGCGAAGGAGAGTATTCGTTGTGTAATCTGATAAAACATGGAGATACACGACCTGATAATATTATTGGGAAGTTTACCGGGCCTTCGCTTGCAAAAATACCAAGCCCCGAAGTAGATATTACACAATTGCCTTTGCCTGCTTACGACCTGCTCGATTTCGAAAAATATGTTCCGCCACCGGCATCGTTGCAAAGTAAAAAACCCGGAATAGGTATTATTACTTCCAGGGGGTGCCCATTCAAATGTACGTTTTGTTCAAGAATTACAGGAACGAAACTGCGGCATAAAAGCATTAATCAGGTAATTGAAGAAATTAAATACCTGAAAGAGAAATTCAAAATTAAGCAATTCCATTTTTATGACGATACAATTACTTGTAACAGAAAATACATAACAGAATTATGTAATACCTTTATTAGTGAGGGTCTAAACCTGCACTGGTCCTGTTTTGCCCGTGTCGATACCGTAAATGCAGATACCTTGACACTCATGAAGCGGGCTGGCTGTTTTGTAATAATGTATGGTGTCGAAAGTTTGGATGAGGGTATTTTGGCGGATATTCAGAAAGGAATTACAACCGGACAGATTGAGCTGGCCTTAAAACAAACACGAGCAGCCGGCATTGAATCAAGAATTTCTCTAATAATTGGTACTCCCAACGAGACACACCAAACACTGGAAAAAACCTTAAAGGGGCTGCTAAAACTGGAAACCGATTTTTTCCAGACTTTTATTGCGGTTCCAATGCCCGGCTCCCAATTTTACAAAGATGCTAAGGTGGAAGGCCGCGTTATCAACGAAAATTGGGCTGATTACAACCTATCGAAAGTATTGTATCGTCATCGGATATTTTCCGAAAATGAATTATTCCGGATGCAACGTACCATGTATCTGAGATTTTATTTACGATGTAAAATTATTTTCCGTTTGTTAAGGAAACTAAATTCATTTACTGCTATTATTAATGTATTTAACGGTTTGAAAGGATTTATAAGAATTGTTGGAGCATGAAATTTGGTTTGATTCGCCCATCTCACACATACTGTTGAATGAATAGTAAACAAGAACAATATGACATGCTGTTTATTGTTCCTCATTATGGAGCAAAAGATGGTTTTATCTGGAAAGCCATCGAATATCGGTTTCATTCTCCCGGAGTGCTTTCGATAGCTGCATATTTGCGTTCTCATGGTTTTAAAGTTTTGGTTTTCGACTGCAATCTGGAACAAATCAGCGAGTCGAGATTTGTCGAATTATTTGAGAAACGATTCAAAGCATACTCATTCCGCTTTTTTGGTTTTACCGGCTCCACCCAAACAATCAATCAGGCTTACAGGCTTGCGGCCATGTTGCGAAATAAATTTCAGGAAACTAAAATTGTTTTTGGAGGACCTCATCCCAGCGCGTTGCCACAGGATGTTCTCAATAATTCGGTATCCGATTATGTGGTAATCGGAGAAGGTGAGATAACCAGCCTCGAATTGCTTCAGGGTAAAAATCTTAAGGACATCTCAGGACTGGCCTACCGTCAAAATGATAAAATCGTCTATACGGATAGACGGGAACGAATTGCAGATATAAACGATTTGCCGGTTGCAGCATACGATTTAGTGCCAATGCATTTGTGCCATCCACTAACCGGAACCTATAAAAGCTTACCGGCTACAATTTTAGTTACTGCCCGGGGATGTCCTGGGAATTGTACTTTCTGCAGCCGTACGGTTGGTAATAAACTTTGCACTATGACGCCCCAACGTATTATTCAAGAAATTGAGGTGCTTTATTATAAATATGGATTCCGTCAGATTATTTTTTATGACGATACTTTTATTGCCGACAAAACCCGAATTTCGGAATTTTGCGATTTGCTGCTGGCCAGTGGAATGAAAATTAATTGGACGTGTTCCTCAAGAGTCGATCGTGTTTATCCCGACTTACTTTTGAAAATGAAAAATGCTGGCTGCCATCAGATTATGTATGGAGTCGAAAGTTTTAATGACCAGGTTCTGAAAAATATTAACAAACATACAACACGAGAGCATGTGTTTTTTGCAATCAATCAAACCCGAAAGACCGGAATCGAAGCCCGGGCAGCCATTATGATTGGAAACAAGGGAGATACTGAACAAATTCTGAAAGACAATATTACGCAGCTTAAGAAATTGAACCCTGATTTATTACAAGTCACCATTACCACTCCTTTACCCGGCTCCGAGTTGTTTCGGAATGCCATGGATCAAAATAAGATACTAACCTATGACTGGGATAGGTATGAAGGGAACACACAAATTGCCGAGCATGAAACCTTAAGTTATGCTACCCTCAAAAAATATTACCGAAAAACATACCTGCAGTTTTACCTGAGACCATCTTACATGTGGACACTACTTTTTAAAACAAACTCATGGCTCAGGCTCAAGGTACTTTTAATCGGGGCTTTTTCGATATTGCCCATAGTTTTTTCTTCGGTTTTTAAAAAGAGTAAATAATGAAGAAGAAAGTTAAATGCTTATTGTTCAGCCCGCACTTCCATTATGTAAAAGGCAGTATTTACAGGGAAATTAGTAATCTTGACCCACCACTTGGGTTAATTTCACTCGCAGCTTATCTTAATGAAAAAGGTTTTAACACACAGGTTTTTGACCTGAATGTCGAAATTAAATCAAGCGAAGAGTTCCCTGATTTTCTTGATACTCTGACAAATCATTATGAACTGAATGATGTAGTTTTTGGCATATCGTTTTTGACCCCATATGTACACAATTCTTATGCAGTTGCAAAATTTATTAAACAGAAATTTCCTGATTCAAAGGTTGTTGCAGGTGGAGCACATGCAACATTTATGGCAGAAGAAGTACTGAATAGCACTTTCGTTGATGTGGTCGTTAGGGGCGAAGGCGAAATAAGTCTTTTCGAAGTGCTTGCTGGAATACCTGTCAGCCAGATTCAGGGAATAAGTTATCGCGAAATCAACAACGGTGTAGTCGAAATTGTCAACAATAGCGACCGAGAAAGAATAAAGGACATAAATACACTTCCTTTTCCTGCCTATGAGCAATTAAAAATGGAATATTATGAACCCATTCTGGGATCGAACCGAAAACGGCCATCAGCCAATATTGTTACATCACGTGGTTGCCCCGGAAAATGTGTTTTCTGTTGCAAAACTTTTGGGCAGCAAGTTACCTACAAACGCCCTGATACAATACTTGGCGAAATAAAGCTTTTAATGAGCCGGTATAAGGTTAAGCACATTAATATATATGATGATACTTTTACCCTGAGCCGTAAACGTGTCGATGAGTTCTGTGATTTGCTGATTTCCGAAAAACTTGACATGGAATGGACCTGCTTTGCCAGAATCGATACAATGGATGCCGAAATCCTCATGAAAATGAAAAAAGCCGGATGCTATCAGATTATGTACGGTGTTGAGAATTTTAATCAGGAAATTCTCGATAGCCTGGCTAAAGGAATAAAAATTGAAAAAATCGAAGAAGTAATCCGGCAAACCCGAATTGCAGGAATTGTCACCCGTGTTTCGGTAATGGTCGGAAATACTCTTGATACCTGGGATACGTACCGGTCGAACATAAAGGCATTAAAAAAACTGAAACCCGATATTTTGGTGTCGAGCATTTATACACCTATTCCAGGTTCCAAATTGTATGAAAGTGCAAAAGCCGAAAGCCGGTTGCTGACTACCGATTGGAGTAAATTTGCAGGTAATAATTCGGTGATGCGACTAGACCATCTGACGCAAAAGGATGTTGTAAGACAATATCAGAAAATATACTCCGATTATTATTACAATATTCCTTATTTTTTCAGACGAATAAAACGAATTAACAGCTGGAGTGAATTTAAAAGTACTGCCAGGGCTTTCTTTTATGTTTTAAGATTTATTATCAGCCGCTAGTTATATCCTTAGTTCCTAACACCCGTATCGAAAAAGAATTTAAAAAGCCGGATTCCAAGATCAAAAAACTTGACTGGCTGTAAATAGTATCCTATAAAAGCCATCATTTTAATTCTTTTTAGTTTTTTTAATTGTAGGTTTTTGGGTATATAATAAGGCAAATCACTTTCTCCACGCATGTACCTCTTCCATATATCAGATTCAAAATTGCTTTCCCCGATTCCATATTTGAAAATTGGCGATTGTGGGAGAGCGGTCATATTGTAGTATTGTGCATAATTGGCTCTCAGGCGTTTCGAAAATCTTATGGTTTGATGAATCTGCTCGTACGACTCTCCCGGATTACCTAATACATAAGAGCATAATACACGTACATGATTTTCGCGAAGGCAGTTGATTATGGATATGTATTGTGAACTCGGTATGTTTTTATTGATTTTTTTTCGTATATCTTCATCACCGGCTTCAACCCCAATAATAGCATAATGCAACCCCGCATTTTTCATAATCCGGATTAATTCCGGATCGAGTGTGTCGGCCCGTGTGCAACATGTCCATTTAAACTTAATTTTTTCAGCTATTATCCAATTACATAGATCGACCACACGCTGCCGGTTATAAGTAAAAGTATCATCCACAAAACTTATCCACTCAAGTTTCTTATCAACAACCAGATAGCGTATTTGTTGCTTGACAGAATCGAGTGGATATTCTTTATATTTGTTTTTCCCGGGGTCTTTGCAAAATTTACAGTTATATGCGCAACCTCGGGTTGTAATCATTGTAAACCATTTACGACCATAAAAAATATTCTGGTATTTATTGATGTCGTATAGTTTGTAAAGGGGTAAGTTGTCCGATTGAGTAACGTCGTAAAATGCGGGTTTATCTTTCCTGTTTTGCGACGGAATTATTAATCCTTTAATATCGTCAAATCGATAATCCCCTTGTGCTATTTTTTTCAGAAATAATGGGAAACTTTGCTCGGCATGACCGGTAAACCCATAGTCTAATCCCATTTCACCAATAATATCAGGGTCGTTTGTTACATGTGGTCCTCCGGCAACAATAATAATTTCAGGGTATTTTTTCCTAATTTCGATGGTGATTCTATAGAACAGGGGTAACGAAATCGACATAATAGAATAGCCAATTACCAGCGGGCGGGTTGTCGCGATAAGTGAAATTAGTTTCCGAATATTCCCCCGGTGAAGATCAATATCGTACAACTCGCTCGACAGTTGCTCGCGCTGCAACAATTCTGCCAGATAGCCTACCCCAAGATACGGGTATATCGAGAATTGGATAGCCCTCGATTTCGATGAGGTTACAAACAGACAATCTATACCCGGCATATTTATTTTTTATTGAAAGCGCTCAAGCTTTTAAACAACTTTCGGGTTTTAATTCCATGAACACTGAATACACTTAAAAACATGAATCCAAATTTAATCGAAATATCGGTTAATAAAACCACAAGTGCCGGTAGTATTTTTATAAATGCACCAAACGACTTTCCGAAACTGATAATTGCATCTCCCCATCCTTTGTCGGAGACTATTCGTTTTATGATCCTCCAACGGAAATAATATCTGAAATAGGCAAATAAAATTTCGTTTTTAATTCCATAGCCATTCGCTCCTTCGGGAATAAAAGGAAAATTGGCTTTCTTCCAGAAAGGACGTACCAGAACTTCCTGCGAGTTGAAATTTTTGTAATCCGGTAGTATTTTCAATTGGTTCTCTGTAAGCAGTTGGTCATACATGGCAGTCCCCGGATAAGGCACTACATTGTTGAATTTTGCCAGGTCAATATTGTTGTGTATTGCAAAGTCAACACATTCATCTCTGACTTGTACTGTTTCACCGGGCAGGCAAAACAAAAAATTCGCCATTACTTTGTAGCCGATGCCTTGCGCTAGTTTTACAGCTGCCTCAATTTCGAAAACCGATTCGTCCTTTCCAATTTGCTTTAGTAGTGTGTCCGACACCGTCTCAATGCCAAAAAACACGGCCTTAAAACCACTGCTAAACATCAATTCAAGAATTTCCTTATTCATGTCTCTAGTCCGGGCCTGAAATGAGTAGGTTACACCCCTTAGTTTCGCTGATGAATTGATTTCGTGGCAAAGTTCTTCAACACGCTTTTTGTTTGCAAGAAAATTATCATCGAAAAAAGCAATTTCACGCTGACCATAGCGTTCAGCAAGCAATTCGAGTTCTGCAACAACCGTTTTTGAGTTTTTATAGCGATACCGTCGCTGCCCGACGGTTTTCACACAGCAAAAAGAACAATTATACGGACATCCTCTTGAACTGATAATATGACCACGGTTATACTGTTTCCATGAATCGAACAGATCGTATGGAAAATCAGGCAAGGCATCAATGTCTTTAATTGGAATACCCGGTGGGTTTACTATCACCTCATTGCCTTTTCGATAGCCGATTCCCGGGACTGAGCTAAGATTTCTTCCCGATTTAATGATGTTATATATGGCAACAATTTCCGATTCAGCTTCACCCACAAAAACATAATCACAACTTTTAACAGAAAAAAGTATTTCTGATGGCATCGATGATGGATGAATACCACCCATAATAATTATTGAATCAGGATATAGCTTTTTTAACCTGTCGCTTAGCTTTCGTGCCGAAGAAAACGATTCTGTAAGTGTGCTGATGGCGAAAATGTATGGTTTGGGATGATTATCAACTATTTTTCTCAGTCTGGCCAGTGGCTTTTTGCAAACCTGCTGATCAACAAACGAAAATCTGATACCATTTTTTCGCAACACAGCCATTAAATATCCTATACCGTAAGGAATTGTAATTGGAAAGAAAGGCTTGAATAATCCGGTAGTATTTTGGGCAGTATTAATAAAAATCATAGCCTTAATCAATCAAATAGTGTTGCAAACATAGCCCATAGCTCACAAAATCGAGTTTGAACCCAAAGGTAATACAAACTACCCGTATTATTTGCGTATAAAACACATGAATTAATTGTATTTTAGCCATAAAATTTTATTTATGTCAGAAGGCGCCAAAAAGTACAGACAAATTTCGGGAAGAAAACGAAAATGGATTGTCTTGGCTGCAATTCTTTTTCCCTGCTTTCTGGCTGCAGTTTTCTCGGTATATTACGTGTCATATGTTCATTACTATGGAAGTATCGAAGTTATATGTGAACAAAAGAATGATTTGAAGGGAGTCGAAGTGCTGGGCCTCAGTCCACTCGGTAACACCTTGAATACCAATAAAAGTGAAAAATTGTTTGAGTATAAGCACGAAAGGTTTTATCGAGGGCTCGACTTGATTAATCCCACAGAGAAGTCAGCAAGATTTACAATAATTACCCATTATCAAAACAACGATTCAATTACACTCACGATCTCTCCAGGTTCGAGTTACCGTTATAGTTTTGAAAACCTGAATAAGCCTGATTTTATCGAGAAATATAATATGCTTTTAAAATTTATATCTCAGAAATTAAGCTTCAAATATTTCTTGGTCGCTAGCCTTTTAATCCTTTTGATTTCAGTGGTTTTTAAGTTTCGAAAAGCACTGAACCAATGCAAACTATTCCGGTTTTTGTGGTATTCTTTTAATGTATGGAGAATCACCATGTTATCTTCCCTGTTTGTTATAATCACATCAGGCATCGTGGTGTTGATAGCCGGAAAATCCCACCTTTTTAGTGAGGAATATTCGATGGATAATCAGGTAAATATTGTTTCGGGCCCCGATCAATTAGACTATCAAACGATTGCAGTCAATTTTGCATTGAATAACACATGGCGTGTTAACGGCATTGTTGATACTACTACCGATTATCGTTTGAATCTTGATTTTCCTAAATCCCCATCGATGCAAACCGAAAACCGGACAAAATTGCTTTTCAATAGTGGGATGGTATGTTACCATCGGTTTCCGGCGTATCCGGTATTGGTGGGTTCCATTTACAAATTGGTCGGTATAAATCCTGTGGTTATTAAATGTATTCAATTAGCCTTATTATTCATATGCATGCTATTTATTCCGATTTTTACTTATAAAATTTGGGGTAAGTCTGGTTTTTTTGCAGGAACGCTAACACAAATTATCCTGTTTTATTTGGCGGCACCGTTGGCAACTCTGGTCTCCCCTGATTTAATTACAATTTGTCTGAATTTTTTCATTATCTGGCTGTTTTATAGTTTTCGTAAAAGCAAATCCTTAGGATTGGGTATTGTATTAGGCGTTGTAACAGGTTTTAGTTTCTTAATCAAAAGCAGCCTGATGTTTTTTGTAGCTTTGATAATGATTTATTGGTTGATATCTATCATTAAATCAAACGACAGAGATTTTCTTAAAAAATCAGTACTGACTTTCATTGTTTTTATTGCGGTCTGGCTTCCGTTCAATCTGGTTACAATCAGTAATTTTAAAGCAGAAAAGTTAAAATCAATCAAGCTGATTCACGATATTCGCACCGAAAACGCCAATACCATTAACCAACGACTTTCTCGTAATGAATACGGTTCAACTATATCACATTGGATTTATCCATTGGATCAGAAAGATATTGATGTCTATTTAAATTCAATCGACAACGAATTAATCGAATACAAATCGTTCGATGCTTCAAAAATGCATTTATATCCCGAGAAAAGCGTAAAGTTGGCTTATTTACAAATGCAAAGCGAGCATTTCGATTGGTTTTTTCTTATTGCCCAGTATCCCATTAACACCGGAATGGATTTGCATAACGAATATGTTATCGATGGGAAGCAACACCCTGAATGGAGATCCCGCACCGATAGTTACTACAACAACGATGGAATCAGCAACGAATCGTTCCCGAAATCAGCCATGGGGTTCTATGCACATAATCCAACGCAAATCTTCTCGATAGCCGGTTCCAAGTTCAATAGTATTTTTTCAAAGATGTTTGTATTTCGATGGTTTAGTCTTGTTTTACCTGTTTTTGTATTCCTGCGCTTAGTTTCAGGCAGGTTGCTCAGGCGCAGACTTATTTTAACAATACTGACTTTGCTGGTTTTTGTATTGTTGCCGTTTTTAGGATTAACCGGGTCAATTATGCTAAGTATCCTATATTGCTTTACCATCAAGATTTTCGACCGCGACGATACAATTCTTGTTATTCCTGCTGAGTTTTTAGCTGTCATTGCCAGTATGCTGATATTTATTACGATAACTTATGCAGTCGAACGGTATGTGTTGTATTATGTCTTGCCTTTCTTCTTTATTGCCTCGGTATGTACCATTCTGATTTTAGAACAGTTGTATGCCTGTGTGAAATGTGTGCCTTTCGCACCATTACGAGGAAAATGTGTTATTGATATGAAGAGCAAACAAAAAAGCAAATCTTGAAAATGTTGAATTTTATTACAATATCAGTCCATAAAAGCTTATGAAGAAGATACCTTTCAATCATTTTAATGATTTTTATCTGAACCATAAATCCGGGGTTGACAGCGTCAGTGGTAATGTATTTGCCTCGGGAAAGTATATCCGGGATGCACATACTGCCTTGCTCGAAGTAAATCTGGCAAAACTTTGCGGGCGAGAGTATGCGGTGGTAACCGGTTCGTGCACCGATGCCCTGTTTTTTGCGATGAAAGCAGCTGGTGTCAGAGCAGGCGACGAGGTTATTGTACCTGCATTTTCGTATATTGCCAGCCTGAGTCCGGTGCTCATGTGTAATGCGGTGCCTGTATTTGCCGATATTTGCCCCGACAATTTAATGATCGACCCAGATCAGATCGAAAAACTGATTTCACCCAAGACCAGAGCGATTCTCGTTGTGCAGTTGTTTGGCTCCATGCTCAATGCTGCCCCCATTCGTGAAATTGCCGATAAGCATAATCTTGTTATTATTGAAGATGCTGCCCAGGCCTTGGGAGCTCAGCGTTGCGGTCTGCCGGGTGGTAAGTCCGGTGATGTGTCGTGCATCAGTTTCGACCCGACTAAAATTGTTTCGGCATTTGCAACCGGTGGGGTTGTCTTGACTGATAATTCTGAAATATTCAGGGAAGTTAAGCAGCTTATTCACCACGGACGGAACAGCAGTGATGAATACATAAGTCTTGGATATAATTCGAAAATGTCAGAGATTTCAGCGGCATTAATTAACCTGCAACTCGATGTGCTTGATGAAACCCTGGCAGCTTACAGAAGGGTTGCCTCCGCTTATTTCGAACGGTTGAAAGACAATAGCCTGATTCTGGCAATAACTCCGGGAACAGAAGTAAATCCGACATTTCATAAATTTGTAATTGCATGCGAGCACCGCGACTCTCTGCGAAAGCACCTGGCTGACCATGGTATAGAAACCCGTGTACATTATAATACCTTGCTCAATGAGCATAAGCTGCTTTGCGGGTTCAACCATCGTACAGGCAAACTTCCGGTTTCTGATGTAATGAAAAATAAAGTACTCAGCCTCCCCATTTACCCCGGATTAGGCTCCGACGAACTTGATTATATTTGTGATTGTATTGCGAAATGGCAGTTTTAAAAGTAGGCTGAACATTGCAAATAAATTCGAGAACGATGGGTTTCAGAATAAAATCAGTTTAAACCAAACGTCTTTATTGTAGCAGGTGCCTGAAGTTCTGTTGAAGTGCATTATCGTTGATCCGGCCAAGGTGCGAATACATAAAACCGGCTTCGTAAGCTTCAGTGATAAGCACCGAGATGTCGATTACTAACGAATTCTCAAACGAATTTAAAATGTTTTCAATCCTTGCCCAAACCCTTGGGTTTTCCGAGATATTATACCCAAACTTAATCCGAAGCTCTTCCTTTAATGTTGAGGCAGGAATTAATCCTTTACCTGATTCCCTTTGAACCGCTTCCATTTTTAAAAACTCAAGTCTGGCTACCATGTCGTTATATACACTGGCATTGTGTCGGTTAACTTCAGCCACATTTTGCGGAAGATTCTCTCTGAGAAATCTGATTGCCTTGTCGAGTTCCCCGCTATGCATAACCCACAAGGCATTGACAAACGGGAACCGGACTTCGCTGTACCACAGGTTGGCATTATGTTTATTGGCAAGTTGCATTATATCGGGCAAATCAGGAATGTTATCTTTCATGGCACAGGCAGTAATTCCCAATATCCGCTTATGTATCGCGGCATATTCCGAAAAATATCCAAGATTGCTCAGTACCTGTTGTATTTCGCCGTTTAACCTGATGTTTCGGTAGGCCTCCGGTTTTACGGCGTCAATCGAAATATTCAGGTAGAAATTTCCTCTGTTGAGTAAGTTTTTAATTCGCTCGTTTAAAATTGTACCGTTGGTTTGTATGGTAATTCTGCACTCCGGGTTAATGTTGATAATTTGCTCCCAGATTTTATAGTAAATATTGTTTAAAAATGGCTCTCCACCGCTGAAACGGGCTTCTTTCAGGTGGGGTATTAGAGATTCAATTTCCGATATAAATCCATCTCCATACAGTGAATTTGATTTCTCAAAGAAACCAACCGACTTATTTCTGATGGCTGATGAGGAGTATTCCGAGCACATGATGCATTCGAGATTACACTCGGTGGCAATTTTAAAATCGAGCATCACCGGACTTTTAGAGTTTTCTGCATAGTTTTCGTAAAGCAACGGGTTTACTGAACCGTAATTACCGTTTAGAAATGAAAAAACACATTCGCTGCAACCCGCCGAAAAATCGGCTTTCGACAATTTTTTTCGGAGATATTTTATTTTATCCGAATTCCATGCATCAATGATACGAACCTCCGGGTATTTCCCTAAGCTAAAAGAGTTGTTATGACAACAAACCGTTATGTTACCATCGGGGAGAAATCGAAGGCTTTTCAAAGGGGCCAAACACACCGGCTTCTTCCTGTTTAGCGGTAATCTGTGTTTGCGATAGGAACTTAGAATTTTTCGGGGTAATATGTTTTGATTATCCTTCAATGACTTACAAGTTAAAAGCAATTATGCAAAAATGGTCTGAAATGGTTTCCGCATCGTTTTCGCGAAATTCGTTGATTATCATTTTATCTGACATAGAATTCAGATAATTCAGAAATCGTGGATTCACAAGTACATCGGGAATACCCATGGCTACTTGTGTTATTTTATGATCATTCTCTGATAGGCCGACAGTTAATTTCTTCCTTAAGAGTTCAATAATCTGCATTCGTAGTGCGCTGATTTCCTGGGGGGATACAAGGGTCCGTATGCGTTCCCTCATGCGTACCTGCCAGTTTTCGAGCAATGCAATCAGCGACGTGAAAAAACTGATATTCTTATTAGCTTGATCTGTATTTGTTTGTGTAAACTCAATGCTTTTGTAGCAGGCAATAAGTTCGCTGAGACTACTGTCATCCAAAGACCACAGCGCTTGTTTCCATGGTTTCAGCACGGTGTTGAAGTTAAAATACCAGCCCTGTAGATTGCATGTTTCAACTATCTGGGGAATGTCGCGCATATTAATGATCATCGGACAAACCGTAATGGTAAAAACAGTTCCCCGTATTTCACAGATTTCAGCAAACCGGTGAATATTTTGCATGGTTATATTTAAATCGGCGCCTTTCCTTATGGCAGAATAAGTTTCGGGTACCAGGCTGTCAATCGAAACGGTAATATTAAAACGACCTTTTTTAAGTAGCGATTCAATCCGCTCGTTAAATACAGTGCCATTTGTTGTAATATTAATAATTATTTCAGGATTAATTTCGATGAAACGATTCCAGATACGATAATACGCATTAATAAGGAAAGGTTCTCCACCGGTGAAAACGGCATGTTTTAAATACGGGATGAATTCATCCAATTGCTTGATGAATTCATCATCATAAATGTATTTTTCTTTTGAATGTTCAACCATCCTTGCCTTTTGAATCGTTGATGAGAGGCTTGCATCGCACATAATACAGGCAAGATTGCATGTGTTTTCCAGCGAAAAGTCCATGAGTACCGGATAAGCATTTGAATTGGATTCCAGATGGTCAAACGAACGAGCAATCACATTCGAAAAATTTCCGTCATAAAAAGGGGCTGCGCAAAAACTACAGGATTCCGGTATTCGAAATTGCTTCATCGATTTGCGCATGTTAACCAACTCGTTACTGAACCAAATTTCTTTCAGACTTTTATCTTTGAGAAACTGGAAATCGATATGGTGACAGCATACCTGAACCCATCCGTTCCGGTGAAATCGCAATGCGGTAAATGGTGCGTTGCAAAACCGGTCATGGTTGCGTTTTTCGCGCTGCGAATTGTAATTTCTGATGTTTTTATTCCGGAATCTGTACAGCATAGTAATTTTAGTTGCTACAAATTTAACATAATTACACGTTGGGGTATTGTTGCAATCTCATTTTTATTGTAACTTGCCATAAAAAACAATGTTATTGTTCAACGCTGAAACAATTTGTAAAGCAGCAGAGTATTCAATGCTTTTTCAGCCCTCCGGTGAAGTGTTGCCCTGTCATTATAACCGCGGTTATATTTTAGGGAAATATCCCGACAATAGTATTCGAGAAATATGGCATGGAAAGAAGAGGGAAGAGCTGATTAAGTCAATAAAAAGAAATTTTTATCACCATGGTTGTTTCCAATGCAAAACTGATTCAGAAAATGGACTTACTCATTCGGTTGGAAAAAACAAATATTTATATGTAAAGACTAATAACAAGAATTTTCCGTCATTAATGGAGTTTCAGCTTGATAACATTTGTAATCTTGAATGCATCATGTGTTCAGGTGAATATTCGTCAAAAATCAGGCAGAACATCGAAAAAGGCGATAAATACATAAGTCCTTACGACGACAGGTTTGTTGAGCAGCTTGAGCCTTTCATCCCTTTTCTTGAGCAGGCAGTTTTTACCGGAGGTGAACCATTTCTTTTTCCTATATACTATAAAATATGGGACTTAATTGGAAAAATAAAGCCCGAACTACAAATCTTTGTTTCCACAAACGGGACGGTACTTAATGATAAAGTAAAGCATTATCTGAACAAGTTAAACTTCAATTTTACTATTTCAATCGATTCAATTAATGAAGAGACCTATTGTAAAATAAGAAGAAATGCAAAACTTGATGATACGCTAAATAATATAGATTTCTTTATTAAATATTCAAATGACCGAAACGCATCCTTAAACATTAAGTGTTTGGTTCTTCCGCAAAACTATACAGATATACCGGATATGATTGAGTATTTTAATAAACAACAAATCAATGTTTTACCAAAGTTGGCACACTTACCTTTGTACACTTCGATGAGCAGCCTTGCAAATGATGATTTAAATAAAGTTATTAAAGTCCTGAGTTCAACTGGTTTTACTCCCGACTCAGCTACAACAGTTCATAATAGAAACAGACTTAATGAAATTATCCGTCAGATTGAGTTAATTACAATGAGAAATACATTTGATGGCAATACATTTGTAGATTTGACTGTAGAGGATTTAAAGCAAATGCTTGAATTTCATATCCTTGCCGGGCTAAAGAACTTTGATAAAAGTGCAATAAGAGATTTCTCTTATTATCAAAACATTGTAAATATTTTGTATGTGAGCATTAACCAAGAGTTTCAACTTAAGAAAGCCTTGATTAATTTTTTAAAGCTTTCTCCGGAGTTTATTATTAATGAATTCCATCGGAATAACACGGAAAAGCTGATTGCGCGATTTCGACAACTTAATATAAGTTGACAAATAATAATTTTCCTTTTTATTTTTGCTTTTAAATCAGACAAAATTTTTTGGATGAGAGAAAAATTGGGTAGTACATTTTAAAACTTTACAAATTATGCTAATAGTAGGAGCAGGAAACCTGGGTGTTCATATGCTTGACCAGTTAATTCAAAATGCTTATGGTAAGGAGATAGCGTTTTATGATGATAATTTGTCTTTACCCGATACACTTTATAACCAATATAGGATAATCAAGAATCCAATTGTGTTACGTGAGTTTTTACAACAGGAACATGATTATATTACTGCAGTTGGGCATTCGCGACTCCGGGAGAAATTGACACATAAGATTTCAACATTTGGGGGTGTTTTAACTTCCATTATTTCAAAAAACAGTTTAATAATCTCAACTTTTTCAACTATTGGCTGCGGTTGTTTTCTACAGGCAGGGTGTGCTGTCTCGCACGACGTTGAAATAGGTGAATCTTGTATTATGCATTCTAATACTTTGATTAGTCACGGCGTACGCATAGGAAAATATGTTACTATTGGTCCTAATGTTACAATTTTAAAAAACGTCATTATTGAAGATTACACGACACTTGGCCCAAATGTAACAATAATGCCCAATGTAAGAATAGGTGCAAATGCCTTGATATCATTAGGTTTAACAGTAAATGACGATGTGGTTAAGAACCAGACTATGTAATATTATTTTTGTCTTCGCCGAAAAGACTACTAAATTTAGTCATTATCTGGTATTTTCTGAATTCTCGACTGGTTTGTGATTCAAGTTCATTCAATTCAATTGGACTTAATTCATCGATGAAGCAGGTTGGGTCTTCTGCAAAAACATCGCCCGAGGTATATAGTGCCATAGCGCGACATCCTCCACATGTAAACTTGAATTTGCAAGTGCCGCACTTTCCTCCTAGATTTTCTCGTCTAACAATTTTAGAGAACAGCTCCGATTCGAACAATATGTCACGTAAATCTTTTTCGAGAACATTTCCACCACTTACGTGGTCAAGCAGGAGAGGACAAGGTGCTACCTCTCCTTGTGCATTTATTCCGTAAAGAGATCCCACCCAGCATCCCACCGAAGGATTAGTCGGTATTAGTACTTCGGTTTCCTCTGTTCGGCTAATGGAGTGGTAATCAGCCGGATTTAGGAAAAAAGGAGTATAACTGAAATATCCTCTAAAGTAGTTTGTTAATGCTGGGTGAATAATGCTTTTCATATCGTTCTTGTCGAACATCATGTTTTGGCAAGGGTGCGACCTGGGAATAACCGGAAGTCTGTTGAATGGCAGTTTAAGTTCATCAATTGTACGAAATATTGTTTCAACTTCGTCGAGGTTGTATTTTCCGATGGTAACTGTTATGTTTACGGCGAGTCCATTGTTCTGTATCAATTGAATGGTTCTCAATGTTGACTCTAAGGCTATGTCACGGGTTTGATTGTTCAGGCCTTCCACCGAGTTAATGCCCATCGAGAAAACCACACTATCGCCACAAATCGATCTCACTTTATCGATAACCGTTTGATTAATTGTGGTTCCATTGGTAACAATCATGCATTTGAAACCGGTTTTTGCTGAAAATTCAAGTATATCGTATGCATCGGGCCGACACAAAAATTCTCCACCCGAAAACTCAATGTGTCTTGTACCCAGTTCCCATGCCGGAACCAGAATGCGCGAAACTATTAGGTCGAATGGAATATCATTACTCTTTTTTTCCTTTGATGAGTTGGTCATGCAGTATTGGCATGATAAATTACAATTGGCGGTGGCTTCCAGATAAAGTGTATGAAATAATGGTAACATCAATTGGCTACTAAAAATCAACTCATTTGTTTCGTTTGGCAAATTTAGTTATTTTTGTCTTAAAGCTGATGATTTTGCAACATGGATTTAAATAATAAGTGGGCGATAGTGTTAGGTGGCTCTGGGGGGTTAGGTTTTAGCGCAGCTAAACTGTTGTCGGATAACGGTTATAATCTGATTTTGGTGTTTCGCGAGCGAAAAGTCAGGGAACAAAAATTTTTACAATCGTTAAATACCGAATTAAAACAAGGAACCAAAACAATTTGTTTCAATGGGAATGTTGCCGATCAGAAATTTTTAGTACACATAATAAATGAATTACAGCATCATCATTACAATGTGTCTGGTAATATTGCGCTTTTGTTACATGCGGTAGCCGATGGAAATCTCAAACCGGTAGTTTCTTCAACTTACAGTCAACAGGCTCTTACGACCGATGAATACCAATACACTATTGCCACCATGGGGTTAAGCTTTGGTGCTTTTATACAGTCTTTATTCGAGAATAAAATGTTTTCCTCTCATGCTTCGGCCGTTGCTATTACCAGCGAAGGAAGTAAGGTGGTGTTGCCCGATTATGCTGCTGTAGGTGCAGCCAAAGCAGTACTCGAGACTTCGATGAAGTATTTCGCTGTTAAGCTTGGGAGGCATGGTGTACGCGTTAACCTGATAAATGCTGGAATTACCGACACCGAAGCCCTGAAGAAGTTTCCTGCCTATAGTACAATAATCCATAAAGCTCGGCTACGTAACCCAATGGGTAGAATCACCCAGTGCGACGATGTGGCACAGGTAGTGCTTTTTTTGGCAGGTGAGGGTGCTTTATTCGTTAATGGAACTGTGATTAATGTTGATGGAGGAGAGCAATGGGTTGCCTATGAGTAATGATTTAGACATATTAGGTGCATTACCTTATGGCCTTAATTTTAAGTTTGTCGACAAAATATTGTCGGTAGATAAAAATAGCCTGTTAGCCCAATATACTTTTAGACAAGATTCCATTTTTTACTGTGATCATTTTATTGATTATCCGGTAGTTCCAGGAGCGTTAATTGTCGAATCTATGGGACAGGCCGGTCTTGTTTGCCATGCAATTTATTTGATGAAACCTGAAGAAAACTGTTTTATCCCATTGCTAACATTCGTAAATGTTGAGTTTATGAACGTACTAGGTTTCGGTAATGAATGCTTGATTACAGGAAAACCTGTTCGAATGCGGAATAATTATCTCGAATCAGAAGTAGTTCTCAAAAGCGGAGATTTGATTATTGCGAGAATGAAAGCTGGCGTTTCGCTCATCAATCGAAAATAAATATTCTTTGGCAAAATGAAATTGGAAAAAGATATACGTTGCAGAAAACGCGTTGTTATTTCTGGGTTGGGTGTAGTATCGCCCATTGGTAGTAATCTGCATGATTTTCGCAATGCCTTGATTAATGGTAGTTCTGGAATTAATTATATCCCGGAGTTTGCACAGTTTTATTTAAATTGCAAATTGGCTGGTGTTCCCGAAATAAGTGAAAGTGGAAACAAATGGCTCGAAAAATATAAACTTCACGAAGCCGATATATCAATCAGGTACGCTGTGGTTGCAGCAGTGGAAGCATGGATTGATGCCGGACTTCCCGTTCCCGATTTCTACGACAATCTTGTTCGTGAAAATGCCGGAGCTATAATTGGAACCTGTTTTGGTGGAGTCGAAATTTTCTCGCGAAAAGTATTTCCGTATGTTCAAAGTCAAAAAGCTAAGTTTTTAGGAAGTCAGATTATTGAGCATTGGATGGTGAATGGAGCTAGTTCGGCAGTTGCTGGAATTTTGGCTCTTGCCAACCAGACTACTGCTCTTTCATCAGCCTGTGCTACTGGCACCGAGGCCATCGTTATGGCAAGTGAAAGAATCGCTTCGGGGCAGGCTGAAATTATGCTTGCTGGTGGAACTGAACCATATTCCCCCTATTCTGTAGCCGGTTTTGATTCAATGAGGCTGTTGAATCGGAGTTCTAATGATAATCCAAAGGCGGCAAGCCGTCCAATGAGCAAAACTGCTGCAGGTTTTGTACCTGGATTTGGTTCAGGGATATTAGTACTCGAAGAACTGAATCATGCGTTGAATCGAAATGCACGAATTTATTGCGAGATCATAGGCGGTCACATTAACTCCGGTGGGCAACGAAATGGAGGCAGCATGACGGCCCCTTCTTCTGTAAGGGTGGTAGATTGCATAACAAAGGCATTACAGCAGGCGGAGGTCGATGGTAAAAGTATTGATCTTGTTTGTGGCCATCTGTCGGGAACTATTGCTGATAAAATTGAAATTGCAAATTGGATGTCAGCGCTGCAGACAATGGAACCTCCGTATATTAATTCGTTGAAATCGCTTACAGGCCACTTACTTGGTGCTGCAGGTGCTGTCGAAAGTATTGCTGCTGTGGTACAGCTATATGAGGGTTTTGTTCATCCCTCGCTTAACAGCGAGGACTTGCACCCCGAAATAGAAACAATTATTCCCCGAAATAAAGTGCCTCTGGAAGCAATCGAAAGTATTCCGATTAAATATGTGGCAAAAGCCGGTTTTGGTTTTGGAGATGTGAATGCATGTATTGTGTTGAAAAAAAACAATTAATTTTGGAAAAAAAATAATATGCAAAAAGATAGATTGAAAGTTCTTGAAATATTAAGAAAATACACTTTTAATGATAATGTTTGGGAAGGGTATAACGATGATTTTCATGTTACCAAAGATTTGAAAATTAATTCAGCCAGAATGGTTGATATCGTGCTTGACCTTGAGGAATCGTTCGGAATCCAGATTAGTGATGAGGAATTAAACCAGTTAAATTCTGTTAATGATATTCTCAATCTATTACGGAACAAGTAATTGACTGACTCAAGGTATTTATTTTTAATCAAAAAAGTATTAATTTAAACTTTAAAATCTTTTACGTGTTTATTTCTTTTTATTTTAAAATTTTTGCTGCTTTATTTATTCTACTTTCATTTAGCTTAGTTTCTCGAAGTCAATCGAATATTGCCACAAAACAAACTCCAAATGCCATTTCGATCGTCAACACCGGGCATCGTAATTTAATTGTTAAGCCCCGCTGGTCTCAGGGTTTTTGGGAGTCCGACAAACAACTGATTAAATTTATTAATACCAATTACAGCAATACAGATTTGAAGTTCGATTACCAGAAAGCCTGGGCATTTATTTGTGATTATTCCTGGGATGCAGTGAATCCTTTGGTTCACGAAAACGTAAATAATAGCATTCTAGGTTTTGTGAATTCCGAAGGTTGGGGTCTTTGTGACGACAAGGCTAACATATTGGCGAAGATTTGGAAACGGATGGGATATGATGCCCGTTTATATGGTATTGGTGGACATGTGGTTCCCGAAATATGGGTTAATGGTCGTTGGGAGATGTGGGATCCAACATATCGAACCTATTATGTTAATGAGAAAGGTGATGTACTGGGAGTCGCTGAACTTGAAAAAAATCCGCACTATATAACAAAACCCATAAAAAAGATTCGTGGCAATGTAATGATTTTACGGCACGTAGCTAACTCAAAGAAAACAGCAGCCCAATTCAGTAGTGCAGACAATAACCAAATCTTTGATTTTTCGATGGAACGAAACGACAGCGTTTTTCATAATATTTTGGTAATACCTGCGGGAGCTGAAATAGTTTTTCCTTACTATTCGGGTCTTCCCATATATAGTATTTCCGATAACAAAAAGAGTAATCAGGTAAGATATACCAACCTGATGCTTTCGCTGCCGCCCGGTTACACCGGCTATATAAGCTATCCCTTGATATTTCATGGGTTTTCGTCAGTTTCAGCGGTTGAAGTCGCCATAAACGGAACCCCTGTGGAGTGTCGTAAGAATTTAGAATATTACGAAACGAATTTTGGTGTTAAAACAATTCAAATTAAGCACAATCCCGATGGAGTTAATTTGTTTTTTCTGGTGAATCCACGTATTGTAAATCCGGCGGTGAACGATACAAGCTTTAATATCGGATTAAAATCGTCTGAAATTATTGTATCGCGTATTCACATAAAGGGAAAACACAACCCGGAATTTCCTTTCATTGATGAGAACCCGGTGGTATTCTTATTAAAAACATTGCGCTTGTATTGCCGGAACCACCATTAACAAAATTCTTCGGCGAATTAAAAGAAGTTTGTATTTTCGAACGAAAACACTAAATTGCGTACATGGCAGAACCGATTGCAGATATACTTGTTTTAACCAGAAATCACCAAAGTTTCATTGGCAATTGTGTATTGTCGGTGTTGAATCAGCAATGCAGTTATCCATACCGTATTACAGTGCTTGACGATGCTTCCGGCGATAATACCTGGGATGTATTATCCAAGCTGAAATCAGACTATCCGTCATCTCTCGGAATAATCAGGAATGAATTCCAGCTGGGGATCATGGAATCTTCCAGGGTCCTAAGTCGGTATGCAAATGCAAAATATATCTGTTTCTTCGATGGTGACGATTATTGGAATTATCCACTGAAACTACAGACCCAAATTGAGTTTCTGGAGAATAATCCGCAATACTCCGGATGTTTTCATGATGCGGCCGTTCATCACATCGCCCTTAACTCCGATAAGGAGTATTTGAACCGTACTCAGGGCGGATGGAAATCGTATTCGCAATTCAACCGCTACTATCCCGACTTTATGCCATGGGCACTGGTAGAACGAAACATTTTGCCCACCGCGTCGTTGCTGTTCCGAAAAATCGATCTGACATCTTTTCTGGATAATTACCAATTGGCTCCGTTGTCGCTGAGTTGGGCTTTACATCTCGAAATAATCAAGGGCGGAAAATTCAGATACTTCAACGAAATTTGGTCAACCTACAATGACCACCCGGCCGGAGTGTCGAAGCAACATGAAATCTCTGAATTTAAAACCAACAATATTAAAATACTGCAAAGCCTTCTTACACAAACCGAATGGGCGTATTACAAGGCCGAAATATATTCTACAATCTGCAAGGAAACCCGAGCAATTCTCAAATCGCATGCAATACTGAACAAAAATAAACGAGAATATATGACTATGATTTCGCAGTATGCAAAACACTTAAAACTGGCACGAAAGGCTGAGCTTGAACAATTGAAAACCGATTATCAGAACCATGTGCGGAATAACAGGTTGGTGGAATAAGGGCGAAGCTATCGACAGAGATTTGTTCTGTAGAATGCGCGATACCCTGACCCACAGGGGTCCCGATGGTGCCGGTGAATATTTCAGCGAAACACGGAATCTGGCGCTGGGTCATCGGAGGTTGTCGTTTATCGACCTGAGCGAAAATGGTAAGCAGCCCCTTTGTAACGAAGATGCTACAATCTGGTTAACCATTAACGGAGAAATTTACAACTACATTGAACTCAGGCAACTACTTCTCGAGAAAAAGCATGTTTTCAGGTCAGGAACCGATTCCGAAGTAATTATACATGCCTACGAAGAATGGGGTATCGATATGCTGAACCGACTCGAAGGTATGTTTGCCTTTGGTTTATGGGACGAAAACCGCAAGAAATTGATATTGGCCCGGGATCGGATGGGTATTAAGCCCTTATATTATTATTTTGACGGGAGTCAACTTATTTTTGCATCCGAAATTAAGGCAATCATTAAGAATCCTGAAATCGCAAGAGACATTAATTATCAATCGTTGTGCGAGTATTTTATTTACCGATATATCCCATCCCCAAATACGATTTTCAGAAATATTTATAAAATCGAACCCGCTCATTACACTGTTCTCGATGATCAGTTTCAACTGCTAGATACGGAATATTACCGGCTGCCTTTGCAGAACAATGTTGAAAATCCGGCGGCTTTACTTGCCGAAGTAGATGCTTTGCTCCGTAAATCGGTGAACTATCACGTCAGAAGCGATGTTCCGGTTGGTTCTTTCCTGAGCGGGGGCTACGATTCAACCGCTATGGTAAAGTATTTTGCTGAAACGGGTAATGGCTTTAATACTTTTTCGATTGGTTTTAAGGGATGGAACCGTAGTGAACATCAATATGCCGCGATGGTGGCCGACAAAATGAAAACCAGGCACAGGTCATTGCTGTTGGATGCTTCAAGCCTGAATATCCTGGATGATTTGATGTATTATTACGATGACCCTATTGCCGATATTTCGATTATTCCCACATATTTTGTTTCGTACCTGGCATCTCAGCATAATAAGGCCGTGTTGTCGGGCGAAGGTGCCGATGAGCTATTTGCCGGATATACCTGGCATCATCAATACTTATGGCCGGTAAACAAAACCCAACTGAGGGGAGCCAGAAAATGGGGGTGGGAGTTACCTGTAAATAATTTTGATGTCGAAAGCTATGCAAAAGCAATGGCGATGGGAGAATTCGGTTTCAACGAATTGAAACTGCTGCTCAACGAAGGACTGCAACAATATATACCGGAAGATACACGGGCTTTCTACCGCAAATTCTTCGATGGCTCAGTTCCCGTGCCTAAGCGTTTCCAACTGCTGGATATAAAATGTTTTATGGGCGAACTGGTGCTAAATAAGGTCGACCGGGCTTCGATGGCAAATTCTCTTGAGGTGAGGGTGCCATTCTTGTTTTCGGAGCTGTTCGAAAAATTATTGGCACTTAACCCTTCTCAATATTTTGATGAGAAAAAACAAAAACCCTTGTTGCACGAACTGCTGAAGAAGCACGTGCCCAAAGCAATTCTGAACAGAGAAAAGCAGGGTTTTACCGGACCGGATGAGTATTATATGAACTTCGACTGGTACCGTAAAGTGCTGGCTTCGTCACGATTGATTGACGGGGGTATTATTAACCGACAGACTGTTGACCGGTATTTTCTCGAACACGATCACTGGCGATTGTGGAAACTGGTAGTAATCGAAAAATGGTTTCAAAAATGGATGTAAACCCATGAGTATTTTAAGAAAAAATAAAATTCGGTCTAGCATTAGTCCTGAAATCATCCAAAAATACAGGGGCTTGTATCCTGGAAACGAATTGATTTGTAAGGCACCGGCAAGCTCGCTGTATTTTCATCCGGATGGCGAGGTTGTTGCCTGTTGCCTGAATAAAGGGGCCTATGCTTTTGGTAAATACCCTGCCCAAAGTATACAGGACCTTATTAATTCTCCACAGCGCAAAGAGCAAAAGAAATATATTGCTCACGATAATTTTAGTTTGGGTTGTAAAATATGTGAAGATAATATTGTTGCCGAGAACTATGGGGGTTTAATGGCCAGGACCTATTCCTCCTTAAAGATTAAATTCGATAAAATTCGAAGAATCGATTTTGAACTTTCGGAGTTTTGTAATCTCGATTGCATCATGTGTGAGCGCGATAAATCGGATAAGAAATCATTGTATGGAATAAACTTTGTTTCGGAGCTATTACCACTGATTCCCAATTTGCAATATGCATTCTTTTTTGGTGGAGAGCCTTTTATGATACCAATATATTATGATTTATGGGATAGTATTATACGGCTGAACCCCGCTTGTAAAATCATCGTGCAGACCAATGGGAATGTCATGAATGCCCGGATAGAGAGATTGCTGCTGCATCCCGGCTTTCTGGTTGCAATGTCTCTTGATTCGCTGAACGATGAAAAATATGATCAAATACGGAAGAATGGTTCCTTGAGAACCTTTATGGAGAATTTTGAATTGTTCAACAATGCCATGAAAAAGAAAAGCCAAACGATGCAGATTTCTGCATGTCCAATGCGGATAAATTGGAAGGAAATTCCGGCACTTGTTGAATTTTGTAACAAAAATGCCTGTCGGATTTTTTTTAATCATGTTGAGTTTCCCGACTATTTAAATCTTAAAAATATACCTTCAGGTTTTCTTAAAATTATTATTCAATATTTGAAATCTCAACATAGGATGGAGGGAAAAACTGATATTGAAGCAGAAAATAGCCGTGCGTTTTCTGGATTATTACAATTACTGGAATATTGGCTCAGCCAGTCTTTGGTTTGGGAAAGTCAGGCTGTTAAAATTACGAAGCATGAAGTGTACGAAATAATGCGAAATAGTTTTGAATCAAGCAACGAACATTTTATAAACGAAATTTTGAAAGATGCCCCTGGTGAATGGCTCATTGATGAAAGAAGTCAAAGTAAAATTAAAAACATTGATTTTAAGAACGAACTTCAAAGCTTGCTAAATCATAATATCACAATCGAAAATATCGTTTTAAAAGCAAGAAGTCTGTTTAAGTTAAATCGCCTTTCGAACATTATTTATGAATAAATTCGTTTTTGTGGTTTGCGGAGGAAAGGAGCACATCGAAGAATTGAATTTTTCGTTAGATTTTTTGCGGCATTATTCCGATAATGAAATTCTGGTTATAACCGATTCGAAACGTAACGAGACAGCCATTGAGCACAATCATATTATTGATGTTGAAACCCCGGTACAATTCGACAACCATCAGGCAAGTATCTGGTTGAAAACTGGTTTGCATAAACATCTGGAATCGGGTCACCACTATTGTTATCTCGATGGTGATGTGGTCGCTGTGAGTCATTGTGTGGATGCAATTTTTGCTGAGTATCATGTCCCGGTTACTTTTGCTTCCGACCATTGTTACATGAATCAGTTTTCGCCACACGCACTGAACTGCAATTGCCTCGGGGAACAAGTTAAGGCCGAGCAAGAAAAGAAGAAATCGCTTAATGAGAAATTATCGTTATTGTTCGGAAAAATTGACTTTTCCGACCCCATAATTAAGCAACAATCTGATGATTTATACTACACGATAGATGAATGGAAAAAGAAGCCTTTCAAATATTTTATGAAAATACTTTCCTATCTGATGCAGCGTTATGTGTTACCGATTGATGGTTTTAATGTAAAGGACTATCGTTTCAACAAACATAATAAATGCTGGTACAACAGCGAGGGTGAATTAATTCTGTTCGATTATCCCTATTACGAAAAAGAGTTATGGGTAAAATCAGGTATCAGATACAACAAGAAAAATAAATACTGGGAAGACAGGGATGGTACGGTCTATATTTTTAATACACCGGAATGCTCTCATCTGGTTGAATATCTCCGGTCCCGTTATAATATTGAAATTCCCGGTACCTGGCAACATTGGAACGGAGGAGTATTTCTTTTCGGGGACGAATCGCATGAATTTTTAAATTTCTGGCACCAAGCAAGCATCGATGAATTCGATAATCCTTTTACTAAAACGCGTGATCAGGCTACCCTGGCCATGAGTGTATGGAGATTTGGATTACAGAATCACCCCAGACTTCCGAAAAAGTTCAATTTCATTACCGAATTTGCAAACAACGATATCGCCCATCAGCAGGGTGCAGCTTATACTTTTGATGGATTTAAAACAGTTTTTGAACCCTGTTTTTTACATGTTTACCACGAATGGGGCACTTTGGGTTGGAGCATTTGGGATAGTATCATCGAATTGGGGAAAATGCAGGGGATACTGAAAAACTAAGATTTAACGGATTGTTTCCGTAGTTTTAGTGTATAGCGAATCATTTTTACAGAAAGCCGTATTCGAGGGAAAACTCCGATGGCCCACTTTGATTCTCCGGCTTTGCGGTCGAGAAATTCAACATCAAACCGCTCCACAGAATATCCGTTTCTTAATGCTGTAAAATAAACAAACAAATCGAAACCCCAATGGTCGGGAGCAGCATCAAAACAGGGGACTAATTTTGCATCGAAAAGATTGGGTTGGGCATTATATAATACTCCCCGAAAATTGGACCCTGGTTAAGTTGAATAAAAACAATTAAATTTACCAGTATTATGAAAAAAAGCAGAAGGAAATTCAGTGCAAGTTTTAAAGCACAGGTAGCCATTGCAGCACTCTTAGAAAGAGAGACCCTGGCTGAGTTATCAGAACGTTTCGGAGTTCATCCGAACATAATTAGCAAATGGAAACAAGAGTTCGTCAAGAATTCTGCACGGGTCTTTGAGAAAGAAGAAGGCCAAGGCAACTCGGTAGAGATTGATAAGCTCTATTCAAAAATAGGTAAACTTGAGGTCGAGCGGGATTTTTTAGAGAAAGCCTACTTAATGTCCGGTCTGGGAAAGAGCGCAAAATGATGGTAAAAAGAGACCATGAGCTCAGTATCCGACAACAGTGTGAGTTGTTGGAAATACCCAGGAGTGGGTTTTACTACAATCCGGCTGAGGAAAAAGAAGAGAACCTGAAAATCATGCGACTGTTGGATGAAGAGTATTTAAAACACCCAACACATGGGGTGCTACGGATGCAAGATTTTCTATTGGGGTTAAGTATTGTAGTCAACCACAAAAAGGTTCGTCGGTTACTACGCCTGATGGGTTTAATGGCAATTTACCCTAAGAGGAACCTAAGCAAATTGGGTTTAGCCAAATACATACGCCCCTACCTTTTGAAGGGCTTGGAGATAAACCACCCAAACCATGTGTGGGCTATTGACATAACCTATATTCCGATGGCCAAAGGCTTTCTGTATTTAACCGCGATTATAGACATCTACAGCCGTTTTGTGGTTGGTTGGGGAATCAGCAACTCTCTTGATGCGGAAAATGTTCTGGACGTTTTAAATACAGCCATTTCACAACATGGAAAACCTGAGATTATTAATTCAGATCAGGGAAGCCAGTTTACCTGTAAAGATTGGATAGAACTGCTCGAGAAAGAGAACATCCAAATCAGTATGGATGGGAAAGGGCGTGCAACAGACAACATTTTTATTGAACGTTTGTGGCGTTCTGTTAAATACGATCACGTTTATTTACACCCGGCTAACGATGGTAAAGAGCTTTATGACGGACTTAGAACCTACTTTGATTATTATAACTACGAGCTGTCGCATCAAGGTATCGGACGTAAAGCCCAGATTAAACTATACACGCAAGCAGCCTGATTATTAACAAAAGATGATGATGTTAACAAAAGATGATGATGTTAACAAAAGAAAAAAGTTGCCAAAAAAGAAAAAGTGTTAAAAACCAGAATAACTTTACCAAGTTATTTCCGGTTTTTAACACTACTTTTACATCATCATCAGTTCTTTTAAAGATTTCAATTAAGATTACAAGAATGTGGTCTAAAGAATGGGGAGTAGTTTAGTTTTTATGGTTTAAAATCTAGGATCATAAAAATTTTTAAAACTATTTAACGAATTTCAATTCCACTCTTCTGTTCTTAGCTCTGCCAACATCGGTATCGTTTGTTGCAACTGGTTTTGATTCTCCGTAACCTAAGGTTTGCAGCATGGAAGGATCACATCCTTCATTAATCAAGTAATCTCTCACTGCTTCAGCTCGTTTTTCTGAAAGTTTCTGATTGTTTTCTTCTTCACCAATATTGTCGGTATGGCCACTAATTTCAACTTTCAAACCATTTTTTTTAATTATCCCTGCAACACGCTGTAATTCTGGCAGGGAATAGGGGAGTAAAGAGCTCTCGGCAAAATTAAAAAACAGGTTATTTACAGGAACAGCAGTGCCTTCTTCAATCATTTGTTTAAAAGAAACTAAATCTATGTTTTCTTCGATTACAACTGGTTCAGTACTAGTTCTTAGATCTATATTATTTGATATAGGGAAATACTCGTCCCCGTCAACATAATAGCCATAAATTTTTCCTAAAGGAAGTACAATAAAAAAGCTCCCATCAACCGGGTCGCTTTTCGACTGACCTACGTTTTTTCCTGTTGTCAAGTCTTCCCATCTTATATCGGCTGATACAGGCTGGTTGTCAGCATCAACAAGTCGACCGGAAACTGTGGCAACATAATCAGGTCTTAGGTGAATTGGAATATCGCACACCATTATATCAGTATTTCCCCCTGCATCAATAACGCTAAAGATATCGTTCCCTGCTTTTTCAAACGTAGCACCTAATTCATCAATGCTTTCTGAATAGTAAAACTGTCCTTTCGACTCATTTGCAATATATTTCAAATCGCTATATGCAAGACTGTAAGAACTAACATCATAAGCAATACATTGAGTTTTATATAGAATGCCCCTACTTTTTAAATTCTTGACTGTTTTATCAAGCATTGTGCAACCATTTGCATCACCGTCAGTCATTAGGAGAATAACTTTATTGGAATTTGATTTCGCTGAATTCTTCCACATATATTCACATGCTAATTGGTATGCTTCATAAAGCGGTGTGCCACCTCCTGCATACAAATAAGAAATCTTATCCGTTATTTGATTAATATCTTGAGTGAAATCTAAAGTGAAATAAATAGGATCTTTACAATTCCCCGAAAATGCTAATACAGCTACTTCTGCACTATTCATTATTGCACTCTGACAGGTTTGATATGCTGCACTTTTCAAAGCTCTTAATTTATATCCATCCATACTACCGGAAACGTCTAGTAGCAAAATAATGCTAGTTTGCTTTGTTGATTTTTGTTCATAAGAAAAATATGCTTTGTCCCCACCTGTTGAAATTTTATATCCCAAATCATTATCAGGTGTATTAAATTCTTTACCCATATTTACTGGGGCTGACCAACAATTCCAACAAGTATCATGTAATCGAGTCGATTTGTAAACATCCATTTTTCCTAATCCACCATGGCCATCAGAGCTGAAGTATAAGGTTTTCATGTCGGGATGTAAAAAGGGGGTTCGCTCAGAATAGGGTGTGTTAATATTCTTACCCAGATTAATTGGTTCAGACCAAACCCCGTCTTCACTAAGAATGGAAACAAAAATATCTGAGGGATATTGATTATCTCCATGATAATTATAAGGGTTTTTGATATAAATATTATTAGTTTTATTTCCTATCGCTGTAAATACAAGAGATTTTCCATCACTCGTTATCATAGCATCAGATTGCCAATCAGACATATTTATATTGGAGGGATAAGCTTCCAAATTACTCCAACCATATATAGTTTTCGTTGAATAATAAATTTTCCCTGATTTAAACACTAATATCGTGTTACCATCAGAGCTAACACTTAAAGGAGCATCATTGCTATTTGAATTAGAGAGTGAACTAACAATTGAAACATTCCCCCAATAATTATTACTTTTTGTAGCCATGAAAATATCTTCACCGCCTATGTTGTCTTTTCTATTCTTACCACAGAAAAAGAGTGTCTTATCATCTGCTGAAATTACCGGGGATAATTCTCCACCATTTGTTGTATTTACATTTTGTCCAACAGAAATTGTTTTGATGGAATTGTCAAATTTACTATCACAAAGCTTAATCAATTCTTTGTATTTTAAATTATCAGTTCCGAAATTTGATTCATATTTTTGTATCTTTTGCTTTGCACTATTCCAGTTTTTATTTTTTAATTCAACAGAAACTAACCTTTGTAGTGCTACAAAAGACCTTTCATTTGGTGCAGCAAGTTTTATATACTCATCATACTTGTCAAAATCCTTTGAGTTGTAAGGCAGATTCAACATTAATTCATCTCCTCTCTTTGCAATTTCATAATCTTTAGTTTTGATGTCATTAAAAATGGGATCATCATATTCTGAATAAAAATTATCTAAAGTTGCAACTTCACCATCATTTGTAAAAACATCATGAAGCAAGAGTAATGCTGTATTTCTTTTGTTCCCGTTTAAATTTTTGACACAAAAATCTAATGCCAAAATATTTTCATCATCTATGGCGATTTGAAATATGCTGTCTGTTGCTGCTTGGACCCACGTATTATTAGGAAATTTTCTGGTGAATACAAAATAACTTTCATAATTTCCCTGAATGGTGTTTTCAAAAAATTGTCTTTCTTGATACAACTTGTTTGCATCATTAGCTTGAATACTGTAAGGGTATGCGTCAAGGAAATCTTTGTATGATTTTGAAGTGTTTTGCTTCTGAGCAAATTGATAAGCAAGTTCATGGATTCTGTACCATGCTTGAGAGACTTCTTGCGCATTAGGGTATTTATTGATAAAATACTTGTAGGCATCAATATTGTCTGTTTTTTTTGCATTTAAAAAAGCAAGTGCATTCCTATTCTTTTCAGCATCCCTAAATTGTTTCGCAATAGGATAATTATTCATGAATGATTGATATGATTCAACCGTGTTGGTTTTAGATGCTTCGGCATACGCTACGACATCCCTACGTTCGATAGCGGAATTTTTGTATTTCTTTGGCGATAATTCGAAATAACTTAAAAACCTTTCATATTTTACAATCGTATTTATTGCTGTTGCATCTTCCAATGCACATCGCGATACAGTGTCGAGCAGACTTTCAAACTTTGATTTGTTTATTGGAATTTTTTCTAATTGTTTAATAATCTTCTCGTCGTTTACTTGATTGAATTTACGGTAAGCTTTTGTAAGATATTCATAAGATTGTTCCGGGTTGTATTTGTTAAATTCTCTCGAAATGTAGAGGTAAGCCATGGTATAATTCAATTCGATGTCATCAGGAGATTTTTCAATAGCTTTGTTTAATTTCTTTTCGGCTTTCGCATGTTTCCCATCATCAATCATTTTCATATAGTTGTTTTGCCCTAAAACGGCACTATATACTCCTATCAGGATAAAAGATGTAATTAAAACTTTCCACATAGCCAAATCAGTGTTATGATGAATATATTATGAAAATAGACAAATAGGTGCGTTCAAAAACACTTACAAATATAGTGTTTCAACTTATTTAAAAAAACAAAGTAAATTTCTTTTTGGTTAATAGGTAGCTTAAAAACTTTTTCTTTCACATTTATTAATATTGTTTACCTCCCCCAAAACTTCGGCAAAATCCAATCTGTTTTGCCGAAGTTTTGAGTTGGTAAATTATCACTTTATCAGTTTATCAGTTTGTCACTTTATCACTTTATCATTTTGATCACCCGACTTCGTGTAATTTCCGTAAGATGGTTTTGTGAAAATGTTACTGCTGAGAAACCGGTCGCAGCTGGCAGGGGAGAGGTCGAGCTTTTCGGCAAGCTGCAGGGCTTGCTTCCGGGTGAAGCTATCGGGGAGCAAATCGTAGTACTGATTCAGTCGCCTTTGTTTTACGATATTCTTATTGCCGTTTTTGGTCTCGGCAATAAGAGCTATGGCATGGTGTGCCAGTACAATGACAATTTCGTATGCCAGACCAAAATCTACCCGATCAATGGTCATTTTTGGTTCAGGGTTTTTCCCACTCTCCAATACACGCAGGGTGCCGGTAATCATCGCAATGCGAAACAGAATCAAGCCCAGACGTTTCACTGTTGCCAGACATTGATCTCCAATCTCCTTATGCAGCTGTTGCATAATGTCGTTCATGCACGATTTGAACTCTGCCCTAGTTGTCGTATTGAATTGCCATTCAATGGTGCTTCCCAGCGATATAAGCCTGTTCCTGTTCTCGAACATTTGTTGCCCCAGTTCATTGAATATTCGCAAGGTGCGGTGTTCCATATCGATAAATACATCTTTAAAAACCGTAACGGCAGGGAAGGAGTAGAACGCAAACCGGCTGAACAAACCGTTCTCGGTGCTGGGAATGAGTTTAAACAACTGATCTTTGGTGCCTGTCAGCAATGCCGAAAGCCTGGGTTCCGAAAGCTCAAGGTATTCACGGTTGGTTCTTCGTTGCAGGCTGATGGGTTCGTGCTGGAAGGCGCAACGCAACACGTCGGAATAATTTCCCCAGTCCTGCGACAACGAATTCGCCAAAGTGTCGGCTTCGGTGCAGAAGAGCAAGCCGGCACCATCGTTTTCCGACAAGGTCTGCAGAAACGAACTGGCACTGTTGTTTGCCGGAATTATCAGCATTTTTCTGGCGGGTTCACCGGGAATTTCTTTAAGAGGTTCTTTTGTTTTCTTCTTCAACGAATTGCGATACAGCCTGAGTTCCGACTGGTAGGCTTCGTAGGCTTTTGCCGAAGTATTGAGCATGTCTTTGTGAATGAATTCTGCAAATTTTCGGGTCCATTGCAGTATTCCTTTTCCAGCACCGGCCGGAGCCTCAATAAACACAAAGAAATTCGGGTACACCGTCTTCATGTCGTACATGCCACACACAAAGGGCAGGCATCCCGAAATTACTGACAAGGCCCCAAGCAGAATAATGTCCTTCTCTTTGGGATTCGAGAACTGACTGCAAGCATCCGATAGTGCTTTTGGCAGATACCTGTACACGTCGGGATGAAATTCTGACGGGAAATTTTTCACTGACTGAGGAATGATAAAATCTTCTTCCTGTTCAGGCGATCGGTAGGTATTCATTTCTTTAAACATGGCTTACCCTTTCATCGCTTGATTGGTTCTGACTTTTTGCATTTTCGAGCCATTGAATCAGATCTTGCTTGCTGAAGTACAGCTTTTTCCCCTGCTTCATACTGGGGATTTGCTTTTTTGAGCTTAACCCGTAGAGTGTTGTCAGCGAAATTCGCAGAAACATGGCCGCTTCGCCGGCATTCAGGTAGGCATCGAGGGGATGCTCGTTTGTGGGATTCGGCTGCGTGGCTAGTCTCTCGTCCAGCAGCGTTTCGATTACATTGCGGATTACCGCCTGTAAACTTTTTTCGGTCGTAATTATAATTTTCATGACAAATAAAATTTACAAGCGTGCCACAAATAAAAAGCCCAATTTTATGCCATATTCCCGATTGCTTTACTTTGCTTCGATGTCTTGATAACTTTTTTTTCTTTGATTCCTTTGCTATTTTTTGCTTTATTTTGCTCTGATATTTATTAACTGTCAAATTGGCTTTCTGACATTTTGTACCTGACAAAAAACACCCTTACCTCAGCCTAATGGGCTGATGATTTTTGTGTTAGCACACTGTTAGTCAAATATTTTTATGACTTCTGTAAATCTTGCATTGCAAGGCTTGTAGAAAGCGGCAAAATGCTTCCCAAGCTGAGGGTCGCGGGTTCGACCCCCGTTTCCCGCTCGCAGCGAAAAAAGTCTCTGGATAAATTGTTCAGGGACTTTTATTCCTTTACCAAGAAAATCTACCTTAAAAACTTCTAAGCTGAAGTTAATGAAAATGCCAACTAATTGGTACTATAAGCCGTGGTGCGGCTAATTCATTCCTCACTCTTCATAATAATACGAGTAGTCAATTCCTTTCATAAACATTTCACGGCTATTGATTTGGTCGGTTAAAGCGTTTTTTAATAATTGCTTCAATGTGCTGTCGTCCTGAGAACTCAGAATCATTGCGTTCATGTAGTCGGCTTTGCCAATTTTACTCCAATCAATGCATTTTTTTATGCGTTTTTTCATTATCAGATCAAGCCAGACTCGGGTGCTCCGACCATTGCCTTCCATAAATGGATGAGCTATGTTCATCTCTACATATTTTTCGACAATTTCGTCAAACGAATTTTCGGGCATTCGTTCAATTTGCTGTAATGTTTCGCCAAGAAAGTG
>JAKQPY010000019.1:0-26830 GCA_029564465.1 Bacteroidota bacterium
GGCCGAAAGATTCAACGGAAAAATCCAGGAAATAAAAATCGCTGCCAGAGGGTACAGAAAATTCCCAAACTTTAGAAGTGCAATCTTATTTTTTCATGGGGGCTTAAATCTGTACCCACTAAAATGGTAGTAGAACCAAAATTTGAATTATCGGGATGGATTATAATTTCATGTAAAGATATGCACCCCCAAAAGGCACATGGCTCAATTACAGCAAGAGTTGCAGGAAATTTTATTTGAGTAAGATTTTCAGATCCTCTAAAAGTCTTGTAGGATAAAAAAACAACAGGGCACTGAAAATCCAGACTGGTTAATTGGTGATTATTCGCGAAAGTGTAATCAGCAATTGTGGTAATAGAAAAAATGGTGTCATTATGAGTTACCTGAGCAGGAACTACTATATCACCAATATAGCCGGGCGCAGCTATTGGCATTACTTGCACTGTAAAAGGTTCAACTGCCGAAGTAACATTATAGGAGATACCATCAACTTCAAATGTCTGTGCGAACGAGCTGTAACTGAATAATAGCATGAACGCGAAAATTGCTAGTGGTTTCATTCTTGTCCGGGATTGATTCTTTAGCAAAGATATAGTTAAAAACATCATAAAATGATAAATAATGCAACTATTTTTAAGAGTTAAATAGCTTGAGTTTTTAATCTCTATTTTCACAAACAGTATTTTTCTTTGCTCAATCCGAGTCACCGACACGGGGCTCGGAGTTAATTTGGTGAGGAAATGTAACCATTGCCTGCTGAATTGTTCCCGATAAATTATTTGGGTATTTTCAATTTGTTTTTTTTGTATTTTTGATTCATAACTAAACTATTATGTCTATGAAAAAAATGTACGCTATTGCCCTGTTCTGCCTGATAGTTGTATCAGCAGGGGCGCAGTCGATTTATACTGACGATTTTGAAACCTATACGTCAGGTCAGGGTATCGCCCTGCAGGAAACCGGCGATGTATGGACTACCTGGAGTAACACACCCGGTTCGGCCGAAGACCCACTGGTGAGCAATACCTACGCTTTCGAAGGGGTAAATTCGGTGAAGGTGAGCGGCTCCAACGACGGTGTTATTAAACTCAACGACCTGACATCGGGGCGTTATCGCGTGGAGTTTTACATGTATGTACCTGCCGGTAAGGTGGGTTATTACAACGTACTTCAGGATTTTAACGGAAGCAACAGCAAATGGGGGATTCAGATTTATTTCCAGAACGGAGTAGGAACCATCGACGGTAATGGTGAAGCGGCTGCCAGTTTCAACTTTAATCATGGTGAATGGTTTAAAATTCAGCATTTTATTGATATCGACAACGACTGGATTGATTTCTACATTAATGATGAACTGATTCATGCCTATCAGTGGAGCCACGGATGCTTCAACCAACCCGGCGGAGTAAATAAACTCGATGCAATTAACTACTATGCATGGAGCGAAGGTGGCGGCACACCCGAATATTATATGGACAACTTTATCATCGAGGCCGTGGAAACCCCGATGCCTCCCTTAAATCTTACTGCCGAGGCTGTTGATGGTGATGTGAATCTTGCATGGGAAGCCCCGTCGGGAAAAGCCGACCTCGAATCGTATGTGATTATCCGCGATGGCGCCACCATTGCCACCGTGGCTAACGATGTGCTCAGCTATACCGACGAAAACCTCTATCCCGGCGATTACGACTATCAGGTGAAAGCCTATTACGGAGTTACTATGGGTGTATCGGCTCCTGCAGGACCGGCTTCGGTTAATATTCCCGGCGGAAACCAGCGTCAGTTTGTGTTGTATGAAATTTTCACCGGAACCTGGTGTCAGTACTGTCCCACGGCTGCGCAGGCTATCGATATGATGGCCAACGAAGGTCTCGATGTGGCTGTTCTCGAATACCATGCCTTTAACGGTGATATTTTTGAAACACCTGCTTCGGCAAGCCGCATGAGCTATTATCTGCCGTTCTTCGATGATGGTGACGGCGGTTTTGGTTTCCCCACATCTATAATAAATGGTATGTATGGAATCGAAGGCTCCCTGAATACAGTTGCCCTGATGAACCAGCTTTACGACAGCTATTATGCCGAGTATATGGCCATTCCCACAGTGTACACCATCGAACCTGCCGTGGATATTGTATCGACCAGTCCTTACGAATACAACATCAGCATTGATGTTACCGAAACATTCGAGTATTTTACCGACCCCATGAAAATGTATGTGGTTCTTTCGGAATCGGATATTGCATATTCGTGGCAGGGACTCAACGTGCTGAATTTTGTGGTTCGTGCCATGTTCCCCACGGTGGATGGTATCAGCCTAGATTTTAGTACCGAAAACACCCAGAATCAGGTGGTAAATGTGGTGGTTGATGATTCGTATCCCATCGAAAACTGCGAGGTAATTATTTTCCTGCAGAACACGACTACCGCTGCCATTATGGAAACATACCGCATTAAGCTCAGCGATTATGTGGGTGTTCAGGACGAACTGGCCGCAAAGGTATCGGTGTATCCGAACCCTGCAAGCGAAATGATTAAAGTTCGCGCCGGCGAAAACATCAAATCGGTGAACATTTGTAACCTGGCCGGACAAAGCATCTGCAGCCTGCAACCGGGCAGTTCTTCGGTTGATATTCCGGTGAATGGATGGGCTTCGGGCATGTATGTAGTTCAGGTTGAAACAAACCAGGCCGTTTCGAATTACAAAATCAGTATCGAATAAAAGTATTGGGGTAGGAGGGGATTGTTTGAATTCTCTCCTGCCTTTCTTAAAATAAATTGTGAGTTTTTCAGTTATTAGGTTGAATTAAAAACAGAAGTTATGTCGAAAGAAAAATTGCACGTAAAAGAAGAGAAAAAGGGCGCACAGAAAAGCCTGAAAGAAAAACGCGCTGCTAAAAAAGAAAAACGCGATTCGAAGAGGGACTGAGAAGTCCCTTTTTTGCGTTATCCTTGTTTTTTAACGTAATTTGTGCAAGCAAAACCCGACCGATGAGCTATCATGTTGATGAAATAAGAAAGCAGTTCCCGATTCTGGACGAAAAAATCAACGGCAAGCCCTTGATTTATCTCGATAATGCGGCAACCACACAAAAGCCACTGCCTGTTATCGGAAAAATTAATTATATGTACCGCAGTTGCAATGCCAATGTGCATCGCGGGGTGCATTACCTGAGTAACAAGGCCACCGACGAAATGGAAGCGGCACGTCGTAAGGTGCAACAGTTTGTGAATGCTGCTTCAGAAGCCGAAATTATTTTTACGCGGGGCACTACCGAGGCGATAAACCTGGTGGCAGCTTGTTTTTCGGAAGCTTTTCTTGGCGAAGGCGACGAAATTATTGTTTCCGAAATGGAGCATCATTCCAATCTGGTGCCATGGCAAATGGCTTGTCAAAAGAAAAAGGCCTGTCTGGTGAAATTACCCATGAACGACACGGGCGAACTCGAAATATCGGAGCTCGATGCATTGATAACTACCCGCACCAAGCTAATTGCCGTGACCCAGGTATCGAATGCACTGGGCACCATTAACCCGGTGAAAAGAATTATCGAAATGGCTCATGCCAGCAATATTCCGGTGCTGATTGATGGCGCTCAGGCCGTGCAGCACCTACCGGTTGATATGCAGGATCTGGATTGCGACTTTTATGTTTTTTCGGGGCACAAAATGTATGGACCTACCGGTATTGGGGTGTTGTACGGAAAACGCGAATGGCTTGATAAGTTACCGCCCTATCAGGGGGGCGGCGAAATGATTAGCCATGTAAGTTTCGAGAGAAGCGAATACAACGAACTGCCTTTTAAGTTTGAGGCGGGAACCCCCGATTATGTGGGTATTGCAGCGCTGGGCGCAGCCATCGATTTTTTGAATCAGGTGGGAATTAAACATATTGCACAGCACGAAGAGGAATTACTGCGTTACACGATGCAATTGCTTGAGCCGCTGGATACATTGCGGTTTATTGGCACAGCCCGCCAAAAGTGTTCGGTAATTTCTTTCCTCGCGGGCAAGTCGCATCCCTACGATGTAGGGGTCTTGCTCGACCAGCTGGGTATTGCGGTGAGAACCGGCACGCATTGCGCCGAAACAGTGATGCAGCACTTTGCGATTCCGGGAACGGCACGCATTTCGTTTGGCTTGTACAATACGGCTGATGAGGTTGAAACACTTGCCCGGGGTTTGACTCGGGTGGTAAAGATGCTGTAGTTATATGGAATACGTAGTAATTTGCCTTGTAGCTTTTTTGGCCTCGATACTGACCTTTTTTTCGGGGTTTGGGCTGGGGACGATACTGGCTCCGGTGTTTGCCTTGTTTTTTCCGATAGAGGCGGCGATTGCGCTTACGGGAGTGGTTCATTTTACAAAAAATATTTTCAAAATTGTACTGGTTGGTAAGCATATCAACAGGCATGTGTTGCTACGCTTCGGGGTTCCGGCTATTCTGGCATCGTTTGCGGGCGCCTGGGTGCTGCTTCAGATTTCGGATCTGCCCGATATCGCTGAATACACAGCATGGGGAAAAAGCTTTAGTGTGAGCCCGATAAAACTGGTTATTGCCGTTGTGCTAATTGTTTTTTCGTTGGCCGAGATTTTGCCCGCACGAGGCCGCTTCGAAATACGCAATAAACATTTGGTTGCGGGAGGTATCCTCAGTGGGTTTTTTGGCGGACTTTCGGGAATGCAGGGTGCTATACGAAGTGCGTTTCTGGTGAAGAGTGGTCTTAGCAAGGAGGCTTATATAGCCACAGGAGTAGCCATTGCCTGTTGTATTGATGTTACCCGACTATCGGTTTATGCTTCGGGAATGGCCCGTATGCATTTGGGTGATAACCTGATTCTGGTTGTTGCTGCCATACTCGCAGCCATCAGCGGAGCGGTGATCGGTAAAAGATTGCTTAAGAAAATAACCCTGCGCAGTATTCAACTGGTGGTTGCGGTAATGCTGATTGTTATATCGTTAGCCCTGGGTCTGGGATTAATTTAGCTGTAGCCTAAAGCCACGCGCAACCACAGCGCTGTGCATAAACAAAAACAGCGAAGTCATTGCCTCGCTGTTTTAGCAGAATATTCAGGGAAATGTTATTTTTCGAGTAAATCGAGGCTTCGCATCACAAAGCGGTTGAGCGACTCGCCCTTGAGCATGTTGTTCGACAAGAGTGCGAGGTCGAATAACTGACTTACCAATTGGGTGTTTTTGCCGTATTCTTTCAGCAAATTACTGCGCCGGTTGCTCAATTCATCCACTTCGGCCTGCAGTTTTTCTTTATGCTCTTTTTCGAAGGCATCGATCTCGTTATCTTTTTTGCCTTTGTGTAATTCTTTCAGCGACTCGAGTTCTTTTTTAGCGGGTTCAATCTGTTCGCTTATGGTTTGCAATTCTCCGCCAAGTTGCTCTTCGGCACGTTGACTCAAATTTACAATCAGAGGATGGTTTGCATTTACCACCAAACGGAAGCTGTCGGGCATCTCGCGGTAGAAGTTGGAACCACTACCCAGCGACGACATATCTTTCATTCGCCGCATAAATTCGTCACGGGTAAGTAAAACCGGCATATCAGTTTCGGGCATGTTTTCCATTCCCACAATGTAGCGGTCTTTTTCGGGCAGGATACCTTCGAAAATCGTTCGTACACGTTGTTTTTCGAGATCACCCAGCTTCGACGTTTCAGTTTTTTCTTTTTGAATAAGGTTGTCTGCAATATCGGAATCTACCCTGACGAAACGGGTGTTTTGCAGTTTGCCTTCGAGGTGGTTCACAAAATGCATGTCGAGTTGCCCATCGAGAAGCAATACATCATAGCCTTTGTTGCGTGCGGCCTGCACATATCCGAACTGAGCCTCGGCGTCGGTTGCATACAGATAGATGAGGTTTTTATTTTTGTCGGTTTGTTCGGTCTCCACCAGGGTTTTATATTCTTCCAGTGTGAAATATTTGTTTTCGGTGTTCTTGAGTAGAGCAAATTTCTCGGCCTTTTCGTAGAATTTTTCATCGGTTATCATGCCATACACAATAAACAGTTTCAGGTCGTCCCATTTCTTTTCGAAGTCGTTGCGGTCGTTTTTGAAAATTTCGGCCAGACGGTCGGCTACTTTTTTGGTGATATGCCCCGAAATTTTCTTCACATTGGCATCGCTTTGCAGATAGCTACGCGAAACATTAAGGGGAATATCGGGCGAATCGAGTACACCATGCAGCAGGGTTAGGAATTCGGGAACGATTCCTTCGACCGAGTCGGTTACAAACACCTGATTGCAGTAGAGCTGAATTTTGTTCCGCTGAATTTCGATATTGTTTTTAATTTTCGGGAAGTACAATATCCCCGTAAGGTTAAACGGGTAATCAACATTCAGGTGGATGTTGAACAGTGGCTCGTCGAAGGTGTAGGGATAGAGTTCACGGTAGAATTCCGAATAGTCTTCGTCTTTCAGATCGGCGGGTTTTTTTGTCCATGCCGGCTTAGGGTTGTTGATGATATTGTATTCATCGGTTTCAACTTCTTTATCGTCTTTCCACTCGGTCTTTTTACCAAAGGCAATTTCGACGGGCAGGAATTTGCAATACTTATTCAGCAGTTCCTGAATGCGGTGTTTTTCGAGAAATTCTTCAGAATCTTTGTCAATGTGAAGAATAACATCGGTGCCGATTTCGTCTTTTTCAGCTTCTTTCAGGGTGTATTCAGGATCACCGGTGCACGACCACCGCACGGCTTGTGCGCCTTCCTGGTGCGAGCGGGTGATGATTTCTACCTTTTCCGACACCATAAAGGCAGAATAAAAACCAAGCCCGAAATGCCCGATAATGGCGTTGGCGTCGGTTTTGTATTTTTCGAGAAAATCGCCGGCACTCGAGAAGGCAATCTGGTTGATATATTTTTTAACTTCTTCTTCGGTCATGCCAATACCATGATCGCTGATGGTAATGGTTTTGTTCTTTTTGTCAACCGCAACATACACCCTGTCGTCTGACGGTGTTTGTTTGAGTTCGCCCCTGGCTGCCAGTGTCCTGAGTTTTTGGGTTGCGTCAACTGCATTCGAAACCAGCTCGCGCAGGAATATTTCATGATCGGAATAGAGGAATTTTTTAATAATCGGGAAAATGTTTTCGGAGCTTACACCGATTTTACCTTTTTTCGCTGCCATATTCTATCAGTTTAAATTAACAGGGCATGTTGTGGCAAAGCCTGTGCCAGCCACAGGGCAATGACAAAACGGCAGAAATCGTGATTTATTCCGACAAGAAGAGCATCAGCCCGAAGGTGATAAAGGCCAGCACCGCGGTAATTCCCAGAATATACCAGGCAATCTTTATATCGCGTTTTTTTCGCTTGATTTCGTAGGTACTCAACAGGGTGTTCAGCACCGAATACAGCCGCACATAGGTGTGGTCGTTTTTACGCACAAAGGCAATGGGATGGTTGGCACTGCTGGTGGCTTTCACATCCATATTGTCGTAACCCGAAAGAATAATCACCTCGGCATATTTGTCGATTTCCTTGATGATTGGAATAAGTTCCAGTCCCGAACGTGCACCACGGTCATCAGCGTTCAACACGTAATCGAGAATCACAATTTTCAGGTTGTTGCTGTTCTGGTCGCGTTTAAACTTGTTGAGAAATGCCTCACCCGAACTGAAAGTAAACAGGGTAAAGTTGAATTCAGGCTTAAACTGTTTTCTGAAAAAACTCAGATACAACAGGTCGTCATCCACAAAATAAAAGTCGATATGTCGTAGCGAACGCATTTAAAAATTTTTAGAAAATCCACGGTCTTTCAGCTTCTCCACGTGCTTATCCTTTTCGTAATTGATGGCTTTATTATAATCGATTTCCGACATAAAATACCATTTCCCGCTATTGTACTGGAATGCATCGAACGAGAAATCAGGTCCATAATACTGATAATGCCCTGTGAAACGTGGATTCGAAGGAGCCAGATGATCGATGACAATAATATCCTGTTTTTCGTTGTATCGTAAAATCATAGCAGCCATTTCGGCATACTCATAGAAAATTCTCCCCTTTTTTTCTTTACCAACCACCAGAATCTTTTCACCAAAAACGGGCAGGCCTTTTCGGTTGAAGGTAAGTACCTCGAGTACCTTACGGTTGATGATACGATCGGCACCATCCCAGCCAATCAGCACATAATAGGTGTTTTTGTTCCACTCTTTCTCAACAACCTCGTAATACAAAGCACCATACCATTCTTTATGACTCAGAAAACTGCGGTTGATACCTACCGTATCGTCGGAGTAATCGGTTAGCATAAAGGTGTTGAATTTATTATTCTTTTTGTATTGAAGATAGCCATAGTAGGTAAACCCGCCATTGTCCAAAAACACATTCCAGGTGTAAATGCGCAGGTTTTTGCCATGGGTGTCGAGCACTTTCAAAAATTTCACCGAGTCGAAATTCATCGTAAACGAACTCTCGTCATGCAGAAGCATATCCATGTAACTAATTACGTAGTTGTTAATCTGGAAGCGTTCTTTTTCGTCCTGACATACGGCAATATCGTTGAGCCATTTATTCACAGAATCGATTGCATATTGCATTTCGTGCGGCTTTTTCTGCCCGTAGGAATTAATTCCAACAACGAGAAGCAGGGCAATTATAACCGGATATTTCGAAATTACATTCATCGATTTTGTGTCTGCGCTAAATTAACATTAAGTATCGAATAAACTATATGCTCTAAACGGAATGAATAGAATTTTGTTGTTGCAAACTTATATTGTGTTTTATTTTCAAAATTCTATACCGGGTATCAATGCATTTATTCTGTCGATTTCGGATTTCAGGTATTCTTCGAATTTACTGTAGCTGGCGGCATTTTTGTTGAAAACCCTATGAGACAGGGCTTTATTGATATTTTCGACTTCGTTCGTCAAACGGATCGTTTCGGGAGTAAAAACCGAGTTGGCAAAGCGTTCCCAAATTATATCGGTTGCCGTTTGGTTAGGATGTACCCAGTCGCCGGCGTAAAAGCGGTAGTCTCTCAGTTCGTCAAGAATAATTTCGTAGGATGGAAAGTAATGGCAATTTGCAAATTTTGAGCACAACGCTTCTGCCGAAAGCAACAAAACAGCCTTGCTCAGGTTGTTTGCATGGGCTCCATCGCGAAGATGCCGCACCGGGCTTACAGTGAAAACAATCTGAATGCCGGGATTCAATTGCGAAAGTTGTGTTATCAGGCTCGACCACACATCAACAATTTCTGCCGTTTGTAAGCGCGTGCGGGTAAAAATTGTTGCGGGCTGTTTGTGGCAGTTGGCAACAATCTTCCCGGTGGAATTCAACGTATATACCCATGAGCTGCCAAAGGTAACGAGCAGTATGTTGCAATGTGAAAGCGCATCGTAACTTTCGGCCATACGCTGGTTCATTAAGCTCAGGCATTCCTGTTTGTCATGATGCGAAAAAATTCCATGAAAATCGTAAGAATAATAGAGGCCGTCTGCAAGGCTCAGGTCGTTTTCGGTATAACTGTGCCGGTATATTGCATTTTCGATGTGAGATGCAATTGAAATGGGATTATAAACTACGCCGGATGGGTTCGATAATATTTTAAATTTCAGCGACTTGAGATATCCCGCCATGCTTTCGGCAAAGCACGAGCCAATCGAAACGAAGCGGGTATTATATGTAGCCGAAAAATTGAAGTTTACCGGTTCGATGGGAGTGGTGAGTTTCATGGCATACCGGATATTTATATCAGAACAGGCTGTAGTAAGCCCAAACCCAGGGCAGAATGTACAGTATTGAATCGAGCCTGTCGAGCATTCCCCCATGTCCGGGCATGATATTCCCGAAATCTTTTATTTCGGCACTTCGTTTCAGCCACGAGGCCAGCAGGTCGCCGAATGTTCCAAAAATACTTACCAATAGGGGCAGAACCAATGCATCGCGCAGGCTGATGATGTCGAAAATAAACGAAGCACCAACCGAAAGCAGCAGCGTAAGCACAACGCCACCAACAAGCCCTTCTACCGACTTTTTGGGAGAGACCGAAGGAAACAGCCTGGTTTTACCGAAAGTACAACCGGTAAGATAGGCAAAACTGTCGTAAGCCCATATCAGAACAAAAATATATAATACCGGATATGCCGAATAGGTGGCATAACCCATCGCATCAGGGGTGAAGCTCATATCGATGGCAAGCCAGAGTGGTAAGCCAAAATACAAGGTGGGAACCATGAGTGCCAGGGCTTGCCTGGGTTCGAATTTCCGGTCGGTTATCATGTAAATTACCGGTAATGAAATTGTCAGTAGTAAGGGTACAAACATCACCGGCCATTGTCCGGCAGTTTTGGCACTGATAAATCCGGCTACCGGAAGCGACAAGGCAGCCAGTCTCGACATGATTGAACCGGTGCGCGAAGCTGTGGGTGCAAAAATACCCAGAAATTCATGACACATCAGTATGATGAAGAAGCAAAACACGATGGCAGCGGAATATTCCGACCATAGCAGGGCGCCCGTTACCAGTCCTGCATACACTGCGCCACTGGCTGCCCTCACCGGGAGGCTACTCAATGCGGGTATTTTTTTCAAATTCTTCAGTTATTTGTTTGGCTGCTTCGAAGTCTTCAGTTTTTACCATGACCTCAACGGCTCCGAACAAGTAGGTAACATCTTTTTTATTCATAACCACTGCTTCAATACCGTTGTCGGTAAGAACCTGCTTAAGAAGTTCAGCCAGATAGTCCACCCCCGTGGTATATACTTTTTTCCAATCAGACATCGGTATTTTCTTTGTCTTCGGTATCGGTAAGTTCTTCGGTTTCTTTAATGACAGTATCTACCGGTTCATTTTCTGTATTTGCGGCCTCTTCGGAATCGGCTTTGCGGGAATCTTCCTCAACAGCTTCGTTTTCTTTTCCTTTTTTCTTTCCAAAAATGGCTTCAAGGTCGTCACCAAAAATAACTTCTTTTTCTAAAAGCTTGTCTGCCAGGGCTTCAATTCCTTTTTTGTGTTCTATTAAGATGGCTTTAGCTCTTTCATATTGTTCGGCGACAATGCGTTTGACCTCGTCGTCGATGGTTTCAGCGGTTTTTTCGCTAAACGGTTTACTGAAGCTGTATTCGCTTTGCCCCGTTGAGTCGTAATAGGATAAGTTTCCAACCTTTTCGTTCATCCCGAAATAGGCAACCATGGCAAATGCCTGTTTGGTAACTCTTTCGAGGTCGTTCAGGGCGCCGGTTGATATTTTCCCAAAAAAAACTTCTTCGGCAGCACGTCCGCCCAGGGTTGCGCAAATCTCGTCATACATTTGTTCAGTGGTAGTTATCTGACGTTCCTCGGGGAGATACCAGGCAGCACCCAGTGCTTTGCCTCTGGGGATAATGGTTACCTTGAGCAATGGATGTGCATGTTCGAGCAACCAACCTACGCTGGCATGACCGGCTTCGTGGTAGGCAATGGTTTTTTTCTCGTTCATGCTGATAATTTTGTTTTTCTTTTCGAGTCCGCCAATTATACGATCAACGGCATCGAGAAAATCTTGTTTTTCAACTTTTTTCTTGTTTTTACGTGCGGCAATCAGTGCGGCTTCGTTACACACATTGGCAATATCGGCCCCTGAGAAACCGGGGGTTTGCTTGGCCAGAAAATCGAGTTTAACGTCTTTCGAAAGTTTCAGCGGTCTGATGTGCACTTTAAAAATATCTTCCCTTTCTTTAATGTCGGGAAGTTCCACATGAATTTGCCTGTCGAAACGACCGGCGCGCAGCAGGGCTTTGTCGAGAACATCGGCACGGTTGGTTGCAGCCAGAATAATTACACCACTGTTTGAAGCAAAACCATCCATTTCGGTGAGGAGCTGGTTCAGGGTGTTTTCGCGTTCGTCGTTTGATCCAAAATTGGGATTTCGGCCGCGGGCCCTGCCAATGGCATCGATTTCGTCAATAAATATAATACACGGCGATTTCTGCTTGGCTTGCTTGAATAAATCGCGCACGCGCGAGGCCCCAACGCCTACAAACATTTCGACAAAATCGGAACCCGACATCGAGAAGAACGGTACATTGGCTTCGCCGGCTACGGCTTTAGCCAGCAGGGTTTTACCGGTTCCCGGAGGTCCAACCAGCAGGGCTCCTTTGGGTATTTTACCACCCAGTTCGGTGTAGCGCTTCGGGTTCTTCAGAAAGTTAACAATCTCCATGATTTCGACCTTGGCTTCTTCGAGTCCGGCTACATCATTGAAATTGGTGTTTACGTGTTTTTCTTTATCGAAGAGCTGTGCTTTCGATTTACCAATATTGAAAATCTGACTTCCCCCGGCACCGCCACCATTCATACGGCGGAACAGGAAAATCCATAGCCCTACCAGAATGGCAATGGGTAGCAACCATCCCAGCACTTCGCCCAGATAATTCCGCTCGGTTTTATATTCTGCTGTTATAATGTTCTCAGGGGCAAAATCTTTTTGTGCTTCGGCAAGCTGACGCTCGAATGTTTCAACATCTCCAATCATGAAAAAATAGTGAGGCCCGGTTTTCGATGGCGAAGAGATGCCTTTTCCCAAATCGGCAAAGCGTTCTTCTGCCAATTTGTCGGGTTTAATGTATATGTCAACACGTTCGCGGTTAACGATTACTATTTTAGCCACATCGTTGTTCCGCAACATTTCGGTTTCGAACTTGTTTCGGTTAATGCTTTTTGCCTTAGGGCCAAAATCAATGAAAGTGAACGCTATCAGCGCAATGGTAATAACGATATAAATCCAGTAATTCCCAATTTTCGGTTTATTAGGGGTTTTATCGCCCTGTGGATTCTCAGGTTTTTGCGAATTGAAACCCTTATTCATATTGTCTGCCATGTAGTACTTAAAATTTTACTTTTTTAACAAATTTAAACGAAATTAGTTCGTTACAATAAGCTTACCATCTTCGCCAAAGTGTGAAAACTTGGCATCTGCCCATAAGGTTTCGAGCCTGTAGAAATCTCTGCTTGACTTTTCGAAAACATGAACTACAATCGAAACATAATCGAGCAGAACCCATTGGCAATTCTCATATCCTTCGCTATGCCAGGCTTTTTCGAGCAGGTCGGTGCGTATTTTTCGTTCCACATGTTCGGCAATAGCGCGCACCTGAACTGAAGAATTTGCGCTGCAGATGACAAAATGGCCGGCCACAGCTGACCCTGTAGTACGCAAATCGATGTTCACCAGGTTTTGGCCTTTTTTATCGAGAATAGCTTCGTTAATGGCGTTCAACAATATTTCATCTTCAACAATATTCTTATTTTTCATATTCCAGTATTTAGCCTGCAAATATAGCAAAAAACATTCTGAGGCAGTTAATAATCGTGCAATGCACTTATAATTCATCCAATGCTAAAGCCGCTGCACCCAAAATTGCCGCATCCGAATCGGGGAGGAGTGAGGGTTCGATGCAAACCTTATTCTGATACACATTCAACAGATTCTCTTCGAAATAGCGCCTTAAGGGTTGCATGAGTATATCGCCCGAATTTGCCAGACCCCCGAATATGAAAATATGCGATGGGCTTGAGAATGCAACGGCATTGGCCAGTGCTATTCCCAATACCGATGCCGTGATATCGAAGGCTTGCAGTGCAAGTTTATCACCGTTAACTGCGGCCTGATAAATATGTTTCGACTGCAGGTTTTCGGTGGTTTCCAGTGCTGAAACTCCCGGATTGGCCTGCATTAGCTCATTCATGGTGAAAACAATACCCCGCACCGATGCATACATTTCGAGGCAACCCCGGCGACCGCATCCACAGCTTCTTCCTCCGGGTACAACAATGGTATGTCCGAGTTCGCCGGCCATTCCGTCGTGCCCATAAATCATTTTTCCACCCGAAACAATTCCGGATCCTACTCCGGTTCCCAGGGTGATATAAATAAAGTGATCGAGGCCTTTGGCACCACCAAATTTCATTTCGCCCATTGCAGCTGCGTTGGCATCGTTAGTAACAATTGCCCGAAGCCCGCTTACTTCTGAGAACATACGCGACAATTCAATTCGTCCGCGCCATGGCAGGTTTGGGGCGTTTTCGATGCAACCGTTGTAGTAGTTACCGTTGGGGGCTCCAATGCCTATGCCCGAAATAGTTAAGTTCCCCGCGAGCCCAACCGTTTTGTTCCAGACAGTTTCAACAAATTCTTTTGCTGTTGTCGCACAATTGGTAGGCATCGTGGCTTGCGAAACAATATTTCCTTTTTCGTCAACCAAACCAATTTTTGTACCGGTTCCGCCGATATCAATCCCTGCAATATAGGTTTTTCCCATCAAAGATGAATTATGTAAAACACAAAAGTAGTTAATCAGTTGTTATTGCGAAAGTTAATCGCAATCAATTTCGAGGCAAAGAATCTTTTTTCCCCTTGATGCAATGTACACATGGTTGTCGATAATCACGGGCGAGGACTCAAAACAAAAGTTGGTTTGTTTACTAACCAGTAACTCTCCCGTAAGGCCATCAATAATGTAGAGTTTTCCTTTTACATCGGCAAAAAACAGATAGATATTTCCTTCGTTATCGTAAAAATCCGAAGGCGACGACCAGGTATAGTTATCGAGGGTTACTGTAAAAGCCTCTTTTCCGGTGGCTTTGTTTACGGCAACCAGTTCCGAGCGGTTTTTTTCATCGGTTCTGGCAAAAAGACAATATACCAGATGCGCTCCCAGATGTTTTCCGGAAACAGGGCTCGATAGCATGCCCCCGCTGTTTACCTTGCCATAGAGGTCGCTGCCGTGACAAGTGCGGCTGATGCGCCAGATTTCGGATCCGTTTTCCGCATCTAATTTACGGAAATATGAATCATGTACCGGACCGAGTTTGTCGACTTCGTTGCCCGTATACAAGTAAAATTTTCCGCGCTTCTCTTCATCTATCATAATGGAGGCATCGGTATCGTCAAAGTTGTCGATGTTCCACACGGGTTTCATGGTTTGTAAATTTATGCAAAGTATGGTACCACTGTTGTCGGCAATAAACCCGTATTTTCCGATAGCAGCCATGGCCGATTCTATCCCGTGACGAAATGTATGGTCGTGGCGGTAGCGTAGTTTTGTCAGATTTCCGACCGGTCTGGACAATTCGCTCACAAAACGGTATATTATTCCATTCTCACCGGGCCAGAAAACCGTTCCTGTTTGCTTGTCGATGGTGGCGTTGCTGTCGAATGCACCCCAGCCACAGTAGGCAAAATGGTCATATCCGGGTTGATAGTGAATTTCTTTTTGATTAAACATGTCGAAAATATAGGCACCGAACTTTTCGCCGACTTGTATTCCTTGCCCGACGTACAATAGTCCGTTTTTACGCGGATCAACCGAAACAGTTCCTTTTATCGGGTTCCCAATGCTGAGGTGCTCACGTGTGGGTTTTCCGGTAGCTGCATCCAGAAAATAGATATTTCCACACAACGAACCGATGATGAGTTCCATTGCCTCATCGTTGTTCAGAAATTCGGGATTGGTAATACCAAGCTTTTGTTTTTGTACGGTGTCCCAGCAAATCAGCAAGGGTTGGCCTGTCCACCCGGCTCCGCCACCCCAGATTCCGAATTCCGTTTCGGTTGAATCATATTCGGTGACAAAACTCCATGATTGATCGATTCCAACCGGTTTCCCCGAAACAATTCCACGCGATGAGATATTGCGCTGCGGACCTCCCCTGAAACAAAAGATACTGATACTGTCGTCGGAATAGGTTTCTGCAAAACCTGTAAACAATGTGTCGCCGGTACTGGTGTCGCCCGAATACTGTATTTCTGAAAAAAGATTGAATATCAGACTCGAATCCGGCTCGAATTCAAGCGAAACAGTATCGGTTGAGACCGTATCTTGAGATATTAAACTGGCCTGTGCTTTTAGCTTGTCGAATCGTTGTCCGCACGAAAATATCAGCATGCTTACAGCAATAAGAAATAAACCATTATTTTTGATTGTATTTATAAAATTCAGCAACATCGCTGTTTTCAATTGTTTTGTTTGACCATTCTGAAAACTGCATACACTGAGTTCAGATTGTGTAATCCGAATTTTGCTGCGCGTTTGCGGTTTAATCCAATATAATCAATTACAATGGCAATGCCCGATTCGTAATCAGCCCATCCGACAAATATTGCGCTATGCTCAATTTGATTAAATTCGTGGTTGATATGATATACCCAGTCGCCGGGTTGCAATAGGTCGATAGGAGCATAAGGCCCGGTCTTTTTCTCAAAATAAATGTCTTTTTTCCGGATTGAGTCGGTCGTTGTCATGCTAAACACCTTATTTACAAAATCCCAGCATGAACCCTGTATGGTAAGCTTATCAACAAAAGCCAGCCGGTATGCTGTATGAAGCACCCTGTTGGCAGCGCTTACACACGAAACACAAAGCGGAATTCCCATTACCTTTGTGGAATAACAATTGGTTTCATCAATTATCGAAAAAGAAAGGCTGTCCTGTGTTCCTGCAAATGCAATCAACGTGTCGTCGAAAAGAAAATTTTCAGTAACACAATCGCCGCAAACCTGCTGAATGCTGTCGTTGAAATGAAAATACAACATCTGAGGGAAACATTTCGTGAAGGGCATCAACAAAAGTATAAACCCCAGACAAAATCGCATTATTGTTCTTTCAATGATCACAACTGCTCACCGGGCTTTTGTAAGGATGTTTTTTGTTTACTGCCTTTCAGACCATACCACATCAGGTATAAATACGAAATTGCCGGAACAAACAGGGCTTTCTGATAGCCGCCCATGTGATCGGCTGCAAATCCGGTAATCCATGGGAGAATTGCCCCGCCAAGTATCATCATTACAAGCAACGAAGAACCCTGACTTGTATATTTCCCGAGACCCTTAATGGCAAGGGTGAAAATGTTTGACCACATTATCGAGTTAAATAAGCCGATGCCTAAAATACACCACATGGCGAGATCGGTATGTGTAAACATGCTGGTTCCCAATAATATCAGTGCGATACCTGCAAAAATACTGAGCGTTAGTCCGGGTTTTGAGCGCCCGAAATAAAATGCCAGAACATTGAGTGCCAGGTAGGCAAAATAGGGTAAAAACAAATGAAGACTTTTCCCGCTTTCCAGATAAATAGCCGTGTAGATAACCCCGAAACCAAGGACTGAAATACCCAGCATGCCAAGTATGGTCGTTGCCGATATTTTTTGCATGCCAAAAGCGTAAGCTCCAATAAAACGTCCAATCATCAGGCCGCCCCAGTACAATGCCAGATAGGATTTTGCATCCATCTCGGCAAAACCTTTCAGCTCGTGCAGGTAATTAATCATAATGCTCCCAATGCTTACCTCGCCACCCACATAAAAAAATATGGCAAACATTCCGAACAGTAGGTGATTGAATCGCAATGCGCCGAACCCTTTTTCGACATGGGCGTTGTCGGAAAACTGGGGAAGCTTAATGAAAATGAAAATCAGTGCCAGAATAACAAACACCAGTGTGAATATCAGATACGGAATTTGCACCCCCATTGCCGAAACAGTACTTCCATCGGCCAATGTTATCGGGTTTCCCTGAGCATTGAGAAGTACAAGACCTTTACCCGAAAAAAAGTGAAAAACCAGATAGCCTCCAATTATAGGGGCTATGGTAGTGCCAAACGAATTGAATCCCTGCGACAGATTCAATCTTCCCGATGCTGTTTTTTCGTCTCCCAAAATAGCCACATACGGGTTCGCGGCTATCTGAAGCAACGTGAAGCCTAATCCCAGCACAAACAGTGCTGCGAGAAACAAACCATACACATGGTTGCCGGCTGCAGGATAAAGCATCCCTGTACCAACTGCCGAAATTATTAATCCGGCAACAATCCCGTTTTTGTATCCGATTTTTTGAATGGGGTCTCCCATGGTTGACGAAATAATAAAATATATCAGCGATCCAAAGAAGTAGGCACTGAAAAATGCCATCTGAATAAGCATGCTCTGGGCGCGTGTTAACTCAAATACAGCTTTTACGAATGGAATCAGGATGTCGTTCATGCAGGTAATAAAACCCCACATGAAGAATAATACCGTGACAATGGCAAATGCCGGGCGGTACGATTTCATAGTTTTCAGGTATTTAATTTAGTAAATTCATCGAGATAAGAGGCCAGGGTTTTTACCTGATTCTTCACCGACCAGAAACTGATATCCACATCGGGAAGTGTATTACAGCCTGCCAGATATTTTTCGAAAACTTCGCTGATGTAGTTGCGGATGCCATCGTAATTGTCGTATTCAAAGCTTTTTCCCGACATTGTTGAGGTAACAATCGTTCCACTATCGCTGCCATCAGGGCCTAAACATAAGATTGGCCGTCGTGCTTTTAGATTTTCGAATAGTTTTCCTGGAATACGCCCCTTTGCATTTTCGGCAATATTCAGGGGTAATAACAACATGTGGGCTCTGAGCGTAAGTTGTATGGCATCGGGAAAACTCATCTTGCCAAGGGCACTATAGTTTTTACTTAAACCCAGTTCCTCTATTCGCTGTGCTATGCTGTAGTCAACGGTGCCAGCCAGTTCGAGGCGAAGTTTTTCGCGAAACAGGGTGTTTTCGTTGCACATATCGGCAAGTACTTTCAGAAAAGTGGCCGGATAGCGGTCGTAACCCAATTGTCCGGCATGAACAATGCTGAAATATCCGCTGAAAGCCACCTCATTTTTGGGGAAGTCGTCGTCATCGTAGCCCCAGTATATCGGGTCAACATTTCGTGCACCAATATTTTCGAGGTCACGTGCCCAGGTGGGGCTGGCTATGGTAATCTTTTTTGCAGTAGCGAATGTTTCCTGTTCCAATCTGTGATGTTTTCGGTCGGCACAGCGGCCTATGTAGAGCATGCTGTAATAATCGACCTGTGTCCACGGATCCTGAAAATCGGCCAGCCAGGGAATACCCAAAGCCTGTGATAATCGGAGTGCAATCACCGTATTGGTATGGGGGGGGCCATCGGTGAGTAATGCATCTATATGGTTTTCACGACAGTATTTTTTTAGTCGTCTTATCGATGGATTTATCCAAAGCATTCGAGCGTCGGGAACAAAAATATTTCCCCTGATCCAGATTCCCATTTTGTCGATGATGCTGCGCTTACGGTCGCGGACATATACCGGATTGGTAGTCTCGGCTTTTTTACGTCCGCTCAAAAACCGAAATACCCCGAAAGGTTCAATAATTGGTGCTTTTATAATTTCGAGATCAGGACTAATATGCCGGAAGTTGGTGTTATCGGTGTATTCATAACGAGCGTTCGAAGGAGCATATACCACAGGTGTCCATCCATACTGCGGAAGGTATTTTGCAAATTTGAGACACCGGTGAACCCCGATACCCCCCGCAGGGGGCCAATAGTAACTAATAATAAGTACTTTTTTCATTATTTATCATTACTGTTGAATGGTACAGCCCACTCCAGTTCGTGTTGCCAGTTGCTACGCACTTCGTATTCCCCGTTATAATAATACACCGGCTCGGGTTGCAGATATTTCTCGAGATTGCCGCTATCCCAATATCCGTTATTGTTCAGATCCTGTGTGATGCGAATTGAATACTTTCCAACTAATATATTTTCGAAAACAATTTTTCCTTCAACCGATGAGGCTTTATACTTCACTTTGTCTTGTAAAAGCAGTTCTGCGAAAGCAGCTTCGTTGGTTCCGGGCAGAATAACAATCAGGCTGCCATAATCGCCCGTCCGTTTCATGGTGAAACTCAGGGTGTCGGCATTACTTTTCTGTTGATAGATATCGGTGAAGGCTCCCTGGGCAAGTATCAGATAATAGGTTCCTCCTGATTCAAGTGCCGACTCGATTGAAAGTTTGCACGGATTTACTGTTTTTTCAAACGAAAAAGAAATCGGATCTTCTCCATTTTTATTCTCTGATATCAGAACTTTAGTAGCATCAGTAGTAGCAATTGGATTCGAAAACATAAGACCAATGGGGGCGAATAATTCCTGTTGTTTTGCAATCGAAACAGTAAACTTAGCAATCGATGACTTGTTGCTGATAACACCATAAGCAGTATCGGCAATTAATTGGGTAAATGAGTTGTCGCTGTAATAGCGCAGGAATACAGTAACCGAATCGGCTGAAGCATTCAGATTGTTTGTCATCCAAATGCTGAGTGTGTCATTATTTTTCGACAAATTAAACACCGATTCAGGATTTCCTTTAAGCGTAAATTCCGGTGCTTTGCGGTTGGGTTGGGCAAATACAATTTGAATTTTACCGGGTTCGGATCTTTCGGTTTTTAAAATATATTGCTGTTGGCGGTCTTCGGTAAAAAGTTTCAGGTTGATTTGTTCAGGCATGTTGTTTAATCCTTGTTGCATGCTATCGCTTTGGGGTGATGTAAGCCAGGTTGATGGTGAAACCGGAGTGTTAAAAAAGGCAATCGATTCAGTGGCCTGGTCAAAATAGTAGTTGTTATTGGCATCTTTCAGGGCAAGTATGGCGTAATTTCCTTCCGCGAGATACTCCAATTGAAACACTCCGTATTTATCGGTAAAAGTCAGGTACTGTGGAATATATGTGCGGAAATTTTCTCTGTTTTCCCACGAATACAACGACACCACAACGCCTTCGACAGGTTTTAGTGTTTGGGCATCAATTACAGTGCCCGAAAGTTTCAGCGAGTCAATAACATCTCCGGTAGAAAACGAATACACAAATCCATTCAGCGGATTCCCTTCGTTTACATCAACAATGGCATTTCCGAAATTTATCTGATAGGTTCTAGAATTTTGCAGTGAATCGGGGTTAATCCTAATAATTATTTTTTTGCCCGACACCACCACATCGGGAGCGGGTACGATTGGCGGTGACACAATCATTTTACTGTTCAGGTCTTTCAGGCTTACATACTCATTAAAATATATTTCAGCCTTACGTCCTGCAAAATGCACAGATCCGTTGTCCGGAATGCATTTTTCAACCACAGGTGCCACCGTATCTTTTGCGCCACCACCCAAACTTCCCATTTTGGCACACGATATGATTGTCAGAATTGAAAATATACCTGTTAAAATATGAGGTTTTGTTTTCAATGTTCTTATTTTTGTTGCAAACATACGAAGAAAGAGTGAATATTTGCGTTTTCGCTGATTTCTTAAATATTTTGAAAGGTAAGCCATAATAAATTGTTGAATAAAAATGTTTTTAGTAATAGAATGCAAAATACGATGATGAAATACTTTTTATTGTTTTTTCTATCGATTTCCGCCGCTACTTTAATGGCCGGAGAGGTTAAAGTTATCGGTAAATCTACTGAATATGCCGGAGCAGAACTCCTTTTTTATAAGTACTCCGATCGTATTACGATGCTAAAAGAGGAGGTTTTTAAAATTCAGGTTGATAAGTCCGGAAACTTTTCTGTCGGATTTCAGGTGAAGCGGCCAGAATATGTTTTTATGGAAGAAGGGTTGTATCATGCTTATTTTTATGTTGAACCCGGCTGTACGTATGAGTTAATACTTCCTGAAAAAACCGAAAAAACGCCTGCCGATAAATTAAACCCATTTTTCGACTACATCCCGGTACACATTGGAATCAAAGGGATGCAAAAGCAAGACTTAAATTACCTGATTCTGGATTTTGATTATTTCTACGACCAGTATATTGATGAGTCGCTGTTCGATTTGTACACCAAAGGAATGGATTCGGATGTAGACACTTTTATCAATGAAATAAATCAACACTTTGCATATGCTAAAAATCCCTTTTTCGATGCATATAAAAAATACCGGTATGCCGGATTACGTTATTTAGCCTACCAACGCAACCGACCCGAAATCTCGTTTCGCAATTATACGTACGATAGCGTGTGGTACGAGAACCCGGCTTACATGGATTTATTTAATGAATTGTACAAGGATTTCTTTGATAATTTGCTTAACGACAAAATACTTGGTGAAATACTCGGAGCCCGGTTATTTTATGAGGTACACAAAGGGCATAGTATCGCGAACATAAAAAAAGTATTCGCCATTTTGGTTGAGTTACGCAACGATCAGTTGCGAGAGTTGGTTATCCTCAAAGGCATTCATGATGCATTTTATAATGTAAATTATGCCTGGGCACCACTATTGCTCACCCTCGATTCGCTGTGTATTGTTACCAAATATCCTGAGCATAGGCTAATAGGGCAAAATATTGCGGATAAAGTGCTGAGTATGTCCCCGGGTACTGTAGCACCACCTTTTGTGTTTTCTGACTCTGCCGGAAACACGGTTAAATTGTCGGATTACCGAAATGAGTTTGTTTACCTGAATTTTGTTAATTCCCAGTCGTATACTTCGCAGCAACAACTACCGTTGCTGCAGACGCTATACAACAAACACAGCCGGTATTTCAAAATTGTAACGGTTGTTACTGATGAAAATATTGAAGAAGCAAAAAGCTATTTCTCGCGTTACGATTATCCATGGGACATCATTTACACGGGTGGCGACCAGCAGGTGATTGATTACTATAAGATTAAAACTTTTCCTGCTTATTTTTTGGTTGGTCCATCGGGTATTCTTATGATGTCGCCGGCCCCGGGTCCTCTCGAAGGCTTCGAAAAAGCTTTTTTTGGACTTATTGAAGAAAAATAGCGTAAAATTCCTTTGCTACCGGCGATTATCACAAAAAATTTTAATGAACATTTGTGTTTAATAAGAATTAATGTATATTTGCACTCCCAAAAAAGGGGCAACATTTATTAAAAAATTGAATTAAAGAGATATGGCACATCATCATTCTGCAAAGAAAAGAATTCGTCAAACCGAAGCCCGCAGGGTACACAACCGTTATTTTGCAAAAACAACCCGCAATGCAGTCAGAGATTTACGCGCAATGAGCGACAAAAAGGAAGCTGAAAAACTCCTGCCCGAAGTTTCTGCAATGCTCGATAAACTGGCCAAGAAAAATATCATTCATCAGAATAAGGCTTCTAATCTGAAATCAAGCCTGGCTCTTCACGTAAATAAATTGCAGTAAACCGAAACTTCTATATATGAGTCCGGTCAGAGAATTTCTGACCGGATTTTTTATTGGTTTATGTGTAAAAAAAAAAGGACACTGAGATTTTCAAAGTGTCCTTTTCTGTAAAGAGAATAATTTATTCTAAAGTAAGTCCGGTACGGGCATTTCCTTTTTCGGTAACAACATTAATCATATAAGCACCTGTTCCAAGATGACTTAAATCGATGGTAAGTTTATCGCTTTCGGGTTGCAGCGAATATACAACCTGACCTATCGAATTATAAACTTCAATTGAATTCAATCCGACAGCTTCGATGTTAACAATTCCTGTGGAAGGGTTGGGATAGATTGTACAGATTTTCGAGAAACTGGCATTGTTAAAAATGCTGGTCGAAACGCTGATGTAATCGGTTGCCACATAGGTGTCGAATTTGGGAGGTGTGCAGTTGCCGTTGGTTACAGTGAGTGTAACGTCATAAATACCTTCGGTGTTCCAGGTAGCTGTTGGATTTTGATCGGTGCTGTTTTCTTGAACTGCGCCTTCAAATGTCCATTGCCAAGCTGTGGCATTAAAGCTCATGTCGGTAAAAGTAATGGGTTCACCACCGTTAACCGTTGTTGAAGAGGCTGAAAACTCAGCAACAGGGGGAGCTTGATTTTCGGGCAGAATAACTAACAAAGGTGAATACTCGAGGGTTGCTTCTGTAACCGGAACTGGAATAACTACAAATTGTGATAGCTTAACATATACTGTTGCCGAAAATCCGAAAGGATATTCTCCTGCAGTAGCCGGTGTTCCAAACATTACACCACAATACCTTGTTATGGGATCGGTTGGAATAAATTCTTCGGCGTCAGTATCCCAGGCGATTTCAGCGGGAAGACCCGTAACAGAGTTAATAACAATTTTCTGAACCTGCAAATCGGTTCCCTGATAGTTGTAAGTTGCTGGTGGTAAAAAGGTGATTACCTGCTCGTAAGGAATGTTTACATAGCCGGTGTCGAAAGCCATCGGGCAAATTTCACCCGGGTTAAGAAGATCTTCGCAACCTGGATCAGGTGTGCAGGGTTGGGCCATAAGGCCGATGGTGGTAAATAAACCGAGTGCTAAAAGTAAAGTCAGTTTTTTCATAATTGTCATTTTTTAGTTACACATCAAAAGTATTGTTTTTTTTGTTTACTTATTTGGTCGAAGCTCAAACTTAGCTTAGACTTATTTTTGTTTATATTAAATTTAGAATTTAGCGGTAAGTTGTATCTCGAACCGGCGTGGTGGTCTGAGGTCACCCGGGCGGCCCACATATTCAGAATTGAATACGTTTTTAACCAGTACTGATGCCCTGATATATTCATTAAATTTGAATCCCATGCGTGCATCAAACGACACATAAGGCTGGTCGGCATTTGCGATTCGGTAGTCGAAGTAACCTGGTAGCAGGAACAGATCACTCATTAAATAGTAGAAGGCATATAAGTCGGCTTCATATTCGTCCATGGTCGAAGGGTCACGCTCGTCGCAGAACAATCGGTCAACATTTTTCATAGGACTGTTATAAATCCAGTTAAACCCAAATGTAAAACGCTTGGCTTCGAAGTCTAAATCACCTTTAAATGAATGAATATACCGATATTTTAATACCGGATTGTCGGTAGATGCCGTTGAATCAGCTCCGGCTTTATTAACAGGATTATTATAAGTATATCCCATCATTACCGTTGTTTTCAACGGGCCTATATCGCCACTGGTTACTATCGACACTTCAGCCCCGGTTATACGGGCATCCGCCATATTTCGTGCCTGAAAACCGAAAACTCCCTGACTGAGTGGCAAGGGTAAATATGTTACCGGATCGTAGAATCCGATGGTGAATTCAATCATATCATAAATTTCCTGCATAAAGAACGACAAATCGACAAAGCCTTTCCATCCTTCCCATAGTTTAATTCCCTGTTTGATGCCAATTTCGGCACTCCATCCGTTTTCGGGTTGCAAATAAGGATTCGGCATCAGGTTAATGAGGCCTCCCAAATCGGATGCAGTATATTTTTCTGAAATTGATGGAAAACGGTATCCCTGTCCAAAAGAAGCCCGGAGGAAGGTATATTCAAACAACTCGTAATTCAATCCGGCCCTGAACACAGGTTTAAATGGAATTTCGAAGTCACCGAATTGAACCAGTGATTCTGTTTGGGCGGTATCAACTTTGTAATATTCCCCGCGTAACCCAACCGAGGCTTTCAGTCTGCCAAACTTCCAGTCGAGCTGCCCATACAATGCAAAGTTGTTATGGAAATGATCACCAAATAAGTTGGAATGCACCTCTGAATAGCCATTAACACCGCCGGCAGTTACGTTCCCCTTTTCACCAAGGTTGGTACTATAGGTATATTCAATATAATATAAGTCCCCGTTACTGTTTTTGGCTGTATCGTTCGGAATATACTGTCGGGTACCGAAATATCGTGTTCTGATTTTATATTTCGACCCATTGGGTTTGTAATAATAAATAAACGGGTCAATATTTACACGATATGCTTGTGTGGGGGCAAACAGTTTATCGACTTCGGGAGTATTTAGTGGCAGTGTATCGGAATGCCAGAAAAAGAAATCCGACTTATCGACAGCCATAAAATTTGTATTCATGCCAAAAGCAAGACCTTCGATTTTTTTACTTCTATAACGCCAGTTTACATTAGCCCTGCTGCGGATTTCGTACTCCTTCTGGCGATATCCCTCGTCAACAAAGTGGCTACCACCCATGGTAATGTCGAGGTTTCCAAATTGTTGTGAGTGAAACAGGTTTAATCCGGAATACATCGGGTTTTTAATCCAATAATACAACCCGTTCCGTAAAGGAATATGCTGGTAAAATAAAGAGTCGTTAAAATAAAAATCTTCGTCCCACCATTTGTAACTTTCAGTTTTCGGGCTATCGTAAACACCAATAAAGTAGCTTACTCTGGTTTCAGGTTTATCGGTCGGATAAGCAGACCTTACGTTAATTACACCGCTCAATGCGGAAGAGCCAAACAGTGCCGATGATGCCCCTTTTACGATTTCGATCTGAGAAATGTTTTCGACAGGAATGTAATTCCATTTGATATCGCCGTCAGCCGAAACTATTGGCAAGTCGTCCATTAGCATAATTACCCTTGTTCCGGCACCGTAGCTCCACCCCGAACTGCTTCGGATACTCAATTGCTGGTCGGAAACATCCACACCCGTAATCTGATTTACAGAGGTTTCAAGACTAATTGTGTTTGTGTTTTGAATCATGGTAGGTTTGATTACCTCCATGGTAACAATAACATCCGAAAGTTTTTGCTCGAATTTACCCGCACTCACCACTACTTCATCGATGAGTTCTGCACTTGGTTTCAGGCTTAAGTCGAGTGTTTTTACTTCGCCTGCTTTAAGAGTAATCTTCATTCTCTCCCGGTGAAACCCGATATACTGATATGTAATTGTATAAGTTCCCGCAGAGAGATCTAAAGTGTATTTGCCATCGAAATCGGTAGTAGTACCGGTTTTAACGTTAACAGTGTCGTTAGCTCCTGTCACAATCACATTTACACCATAAAGAAATTCGTTATTTGAATTGTCTTTTATGGTACCAGTGATTTTTGCCGTTTGCGAGAGGAGGAGGGTTGTGGAGAATAAAATGAATAGAGTTGTCGATAATAACGATTTTATCATAAACATTTCAGTTGGTTAATGTGGGCAAATATATATTTTATTTCACTATTGTCCGATAAAAATATGAAATAAATTTCAATTATTGCTAAGTTATTGAAAATCAACTCAAATATTTTACAAAAGCCTCATGATTAAAAAGTAAGCCCCCTTAAAACAGTGAAAGTTGGTGCAATTTAAC
>JAKQPY010000040.1:0-5000 GCA_029564465.1 Bacteroidota bacterium
CCCTCTTCCTTGTTTTTGGGCACCCCAGCGCACGGAGGCTATCGTCCTATCCCCAAAAAACAACTCAGCCGTCCTGACGTCCGGGCACGCCCCCAACCGCACCCGCACACGAAAGGCAATCCGTCTCCGAAAAACAATTCAACAAACAACGCATTTCCCGACCCTTCTGTTTTGTCATGGTTTTTGAAGCCCCTGCTGCTGCAATCAAAGCTCGTTCAGTCGCCTGCGCTGCTTTCAGCCTGACCGCAAGCGGACAGTCTTTCAATCCGCTTCGTCTCCTTCATTCGCTTTCATTTCGCAGCCCCACGCAACCAGGCAGCCTCGTACCGTCGGCAGCCTCGTTGCCTTTACTCCCCTGAATCAAAAACACATGCCAAAACCCAGCCACCCACCAACCCCCACCCAACCACCCAGAAAAGGAATTGTGTTTGATTTTATTTCGTCTTTTCCCGTCTCCGGCTGACACTACATTCATGAAACCATAAGCTAAGATAAGCCCCCGCACCCTCTTGCAAGCTTATACAAAGTTTTGTAAAAAAAATCTCCAACCCATTCGGGTAGTATTTTTTTTCCAAAAAGCTTGCAATTCACCCGACGCTCAGCTTTCTGGTGGCTTATGCTTTCATGAATGCCTCGTTCTGTCCATTGATTTTCGTCAAAACCTTGCCCCGCAACTTATCAGTAATTATTAACAAATAAAAAATCAATTAGTCCGGAAATAATGTCAAAAAATCATTGTCCTTTTTTACAGCATTCCTGGAAAAATGAAACCTTCAACAAAAAAACATCCCACTTTTTAAATTTTCTCATTGTGCAATGTGATGCAATATTATGCTAAATTCATCATAACACTATGTATATCAACGCATTGCATCTGTTTTAATCTATTTCTATTGTACATTTGGCTTGAAACTTAAAATTATTCGTTATGATTCAACATCTTTTCAACTTCGCCCTGGGGACAACCGCCACCATTTTCACTGCTTCTGCAATCGATGGCATCAACCCTGAAAACTTCACTTCCCTCGAAGAACTTATTAAGTACATCATCAGTATCGTGGGCGGTATTCTCGCAACAATCATCATCAACCTCTTGAAAAAGAAGTTCCCTGAATGGTTCAAGAGTAAAAACAAGGCTTCTCATTAATTTAAAACCGTATCAAGCCCGTATCAAAGCCGCTTAAAACCAGAAAACCAATTAACCAATAAATTTTATAAACCCTTAATTTTTTAAATCATGGCAATTGTTCAAAACCCCATCACCGGCAGAACCAAGAAAAAATTCGCTTCTGCTGTCTTTTCGAAACAGTTCGGAAAAAACACGATGCGCTCGAAGCCCATCGAAGTTAGTAACCCCAAAACCCTGAAGCAACGTCAGCAAAGGGCGAAATTCTCCCTCATGGTGGAATTGTCGCGCTCTTTCCTTGGCTTTATCCGTCTCGGATTTAAGCAGTTCGCTTCCGGGATGTCGGAGTTCAACGCTTTCATGAAGTCGAACATTAAAGCGGTTATCACGGGTGCCTATCCCGATTACGAAATCGATTTCACCAAGTTGATTGTTACCCGCGGAACCCTCGTGGGTGCCGAAGGTGGAACCGCTGCAGCTGCTGCCGGTCACCTGATCAACGTGGCTTGGACCGATAACTCCGGTTATGGCGATGCCCTCGACACTGATAAAGCCATGGTGCTGGCGCTGAATTTCGACAAGAAAGGCGAAAAACATGATGTCACCACCAAAACCCGCGGAGATGAAGCCCTTGCCCTGGAGGTTCCCGCTTCGTGGGTAGGCGACGAAGTACATGTGTATCTGGCATTCACTTCCGAAACCGGCGACAAGGTGGCCGACAGTGTTTACCTCGACTCCGTTACGATTCTGGCGTAAGTTCAGGTTCTTTGTAGTTTGTGCTTTTATTAAGAAGTTGTCGGCCCGGTTCGGCAACTTCTTTTTTTCAAATTGATTGTATCATTAAAACTCAAAAATTATGGCTCGTTTATCAAATGGTTTTCTTGGCAATGCTTCCGGCAAAATCGGAAATGTCGTTTTTGCCCGATGGCGCAATATATTCACTGCCCGTCAGTACCAACCCGATATTGAGGATGCTAAAACTCCCGCCCAGCTGAAACAACGCTCTCGTATGGTGGCTCTGCTGCAGTTCCTCAAACCCCTCAACAAATCTTTCATCAAGCGTTTTAATGCATCCCTCGACAAGAACTCAACACCCTGGGCTGTGGCCATCAAAGCCAATATGAAGGCTGTTTCGCCTGATGCCTGTATGCACTTGGAGGATTTGTCGCTCGGGGCTCCCTCGGTTCCTGCCGTGAAGATGCTTTCTGCAGCTTACAACCCGTTTATCAATCAAATGCTGCTGACTTATACCTCAGGGCAAAATTACCCGATTCCTAAATCTATGCCTCTGGTTCTCGCTTCTGTGTTGGGCAAATATAAATCTCAGGGCGATTCCCATGCTTTCGATACGCGGAACCTGATCACCGAACAGCCTGCAGGCAGTTTCTTTTCACCATTCTCCGATGGATTTAAATACGATAATTACGATAATTTTTGGGATGTCGGTTTGCTCTGGCTTTCCCTCTTTGAAGCTGAAAAAGCCGCTGCCCCCATGAATTTGAATGATAGCCTGGCTGCACCAGTATCGTTTATTCCGGAACCACTTATCGAATATTTCAACAACGATTACACCGAAGACCTGATTCCTATCGAAGCTATTTCTTGGGAGTTCTCCGATATGCCCGGCGAAGATGTGCTGGTATTTACTATCGACCTCGAAAAAACCTTGATTACCGACCCCGAAGATGCCGCCATCGGGATGGTTCTTGTTTCACTCAATACCGAAAAAGTCGAATATATTAAACCCGATGCATGGCAGCTTGTAGATGCTTCCTTCACAGTTACTGTGGGCGATACCAAAGCCCTGGGCAGCTTCATAGTCCTCTATGGTGTTGTCAACAAAGATTTGGAGCAGATTAGCCGTTTCAACCGTTTCTACGTGAATAAGAATATCGACGGGCTCGAATTGCCCCTGTTTCAGCAGCTTTTCGATACCGGATATACGCACCCCCTCTCGTTTATTCTGCCCGGCAATACTTGCGGGTTCTGCGGGTCTCTCGATGAATTGTTCTATGATTTCGTCTCGTTCTGGGAACGCCTCTACCATAAAGATGATCCCCCGCCGGAACCACCAACAGTCTATAAACTCAGCCTCACCCTTGTGGGTCCCGGAGATGTAATTGTCGAGGGCTGCGAATACATCGATGAATCATTCTATTATTTCAACGATGGGGAATCCGCTCAGCTCACCATCCAGCCCGATGATGAAGCCCACTTCCTCAAATGGCAGGGACCGGATGCCGTTGATGTAACCCTCAAAGAAACCGGCGTGTATTATTTGCTGATGTCGAAAGACCGCGATATTACCGCTGCCTTCGAACTTGATGTACCCGAAGTTTAACCCTTTAAATTATTGCCTTATGAGTACCCAAAACAAAATAGATTACTCCTTATTCAAATGCGAAGTCTATAACCCCGACGGCTCATTCCTGAAGGATGCGCGATTCAATGCCTACCATTATTTTTATTGCGAAAATCTGGTGCCCGGCAGCCTCTATTTCCTTGTCTTTTCTTACGATGACATTCTTATCGAGTGCATGCAGTTTCGCTGCCAGCAAGCCGGAAAAGTCGCGTATTTGTACCCCTTGCATGTGGTGTTTAATAATGAGGTGTCAAACCTGCCCCCGCGATTGCTCGAAGCCCTCAGAACCAAAATCGAAAAACGCCTGAAATACGATGTTCCGGTCATGCCCTGGGCAAAGCAAACCATGCTAAATTATTTCGCTGAAAACCCCAACTACATGTGCAATAAATATACGGTTTCAAAAATTTCTTGTTATGGGGTAGGAGGTGACATAACGAGTCGGGTTCGTTAATCAAATTTGGGATTTTGGGGGGTATGTCGAAAAATTGTTTGTTGTAATTTAAATAGTTTTTAATGTCTTCGGGAATCAGCCTAACGGCTGAGGGCTGATAACGCTATTAGGCGTTTTATTAGGCGTTTTAATTTCCCCACTCTTGTAGTAATTGCAATGCATACAACACAAATACAAACTCACAGCTTCCCAAGCTGAGGGTCGCGGGTTCGACCCCCGTTTCCCGCTCTCTTCGAAAAACGCTCAAATGCTTCTGATTGCTTCGATTCAGAAGCATTTTTGTTTTCACTCTGTTGATAACTTTAGACCTCAAAAAAGCAAAATAAAGCAGAAAAAAGCATTAAAAAGTTAAATTTGTTATTCAAATATTATAACAATTTTAAATAACAAAGAAAATGGTCCACTCAAAATTAATTCTTGACAAACGACGTCAGCGTAAAGATTCTACCTATAGAATTGCACTTCGCGTAACTTTCAAAAGAATTCCAATTTTAATTGGTTCTGACTATTGTGTTAGCGAATCGGAATGGGATGAAGAAAATTGACGTATAAAACCCGACTGCAAGCGCTTTTTAAACCTTAATCGGGTTACAAACAGTTTATCGAGTTTTCGTATAAATGCTGAACAAATTATTGATTTACTCACCCTAAGTGGCGAAATAGATAAACTGTCCCCATCAGATTTAAGAAACCGAATCATTAATAAAAATAGACCAATTACTTTTAGAGAATTCAATAATAAAATTGTGATTGAATATACAATGGCCAATAAACTGGGCAATGCTTCATGCTACATTCAGGCTCAGCGTTTTCTTGATCGTTATTGCACAAAAAAAGATTTGTATTTCGAGGATATTGACTTTAAGTTTCTGAAAAGCATGGAAGCCATGCACCTCTCGAAAAACAACTCTCTAAACAGCCTGAGCTTCTACCTGAGAACAGTGCGGGCGGTGTTTAACAGAGCAATTCACGAAGGAGTAGTTCGCCGTGAGATTTATCCATTCGATAAATATTCCATCAAAGAAACCAAAACCAAGAAACGTGCTATCCGTAAAAAC